>JBDTMY010000022.1:0-9960 GCA_039934015.1 Chloroflexota bacterium
CGCCGCCCCTGCGCGGTCATCACGATGAGCTGTCCCCGCGCGTCGGCGGGGCACGGGCGCCGCTCGATCAGCTGGTGCGACTCGAGCCGGTCGATGAGGGCTCGCCCGGTGGGCTCAGGCCGAGATCGTGTTCAAGAGCTCCGCTGTCTTCCCAAAGGGGAACAAGCAGTACGCGGTGAGCGGCGACCTCACGATCCGCGACGTCACACGGCCGGTCACCTTTGATGTCGAGCTGGAGGGCATCGGCGTCGACGGCAAGGGCGGCCAGCACCTCGGGGCATCTGCGTCGATCACGCTCGAACGGAAGGACTTCGGCCTGGTGTGGAACCAGCCGGTCCAGAACGGCGTGCTCGTCGGGGACAAGGTCAAGATCGACATTGGCCTCGAGGCTCTCGACGCCTCGAGCGCGAAGGCGATGGGCCTCGCGGCATAGCGCGGCCCCAGCCGATCAGTGACGGCGGCGTAGCTTCGCGATCATCCGCGTAACCTCGCCGGGAGCGATCCCGGCGAGGAATGCGCGTGTCTGCATCAGGAACCTCGGCTCGTGCTTCGCGCGCTCGGCGTCGTCCGGCGCGGCCGCGCTCGCGACACCTTCGATCTGCCAGGTCGGACCGAGCACCAGCCGGAACGTGTCGACCGAGCGCTCGAGATGGAACGGGGACGTGACGATGTAGATCGGCCGTGGCTGAATGGCACCGAGGTAGCGCTCCGCGACGTGGACCGCGTTGCCGATCGTGTCGCGCGACTCGTCTTCGAGGAAGATCCGCTGCGGGGCGATCCCGCCCGCGACGATCAGGTCCGCCATCGACGCCGCCTCACTGCGCCGTGGCCTCCGGCCCACGCCGTGACTCCCCGAGCAGATGATCGCCGCGTCGGGATGCTCGCGTGCGAGCGTCGCCGCGGCCGCGCCGCGCGCGAGCGTCGCTGGCACCGGCGTCCCGTCCGGCTGCATCCCGCCACCAAGCACCACGATGACCTCGGGATAGGCCGTCAGCGAAGCCGGCGCCGGCCCGCTCACGCGCGGATGTCGGCGATGGCGACCGGACGGCCCGACTCGGACGAGCGATAGGCCGCGATCACGACCTCGAGGGCGCGGAGCCCGTCTTCGCCCGAGATCGGCACCGGACGGCCAGCGAGGATCGCGTCAACGAAGTCCCCGATCATGCGGGCGCTCAGGTCGTCACCCCAGCCGACGAGCCGTGTTCGACCCGCCGTGTCGTCGTAGTGGGTGAGCGCCTGGCGGAACACATCGATGTCGACCGTCGCCTTCTCGCCGACGACGTGGAGCGTGACGCCGCCCCAGGTCGGGAAGGTCTGTGGCCGTGACCAGCTGCAATCGATCGACGCGAACGCTCCGCCGCCCAGGTCGCAGGTGAGCACGCCGCAGTCTTCGACATCGAGCCCGTAGATGAACGATCCAAGCTCGGCGTGCACGTACGCGAACTCGTCGCCCAGCAGCCAGCGGATCGCATCGGCGGCGTGGACGGTGTGGTCCATCGCGGCGCCGCCGCCCGCCAGGCGCTTGTCCCCGAACCACAGGCCCGGGTACTGACCAGGATTCGTGGCCCGCACCGCGCGGATGCGGCCGAGGGAACCGGCGGCGATCGCGTCGCGCAGGGCCATCATCGCCGGACTGCCGCGGACTGGAAAGGCCGTCCCGAGCTGCACGCCGGCGGACCGGCACGCGTCGATCATCGCTTGGGCGTCCGCCGTCGTGGTCGCGAGTGGCTTCTCGCAGAGCACATGCACGCCCGTCCTCGCGGCCGCCTCCGTGTAGCGGCGATGATCGGCGGTCGTCGACGCGATGACCACGGCATCGCTCGATCCAAGGAGTCCGTCGAGCGTCGGATGCCACGATGTGGCGTGCGCGCTCGCGGCAGCGCTCCCGCGCTTCGCGTCCTCATCGTGGATCCCGCTGAACTCGACCTGCTCGAGCGCGCGAAGCGTGCTCGCGAGACCAGGTGCGTGGACGTGCGCGAACGAAACGAGGCCGACGCGCAGGCGTCGCGTCATGCCGGCGCCTTCCATTCCACGACTTCGCCGGTGTCCGCGGACCGCATGACCGCGAGGCCGAGGGCGAGCGACCGCAGCCCCTCGTGCCCGTCCACCACAGGCCGATCGCCGCGGGCGATCCGCGCGAACAGGTCTCTTAGCTGCACCAGGTACGGCGTTTCGTGCAGCGTCGAGGTCGCCATCATCGCGGGACCCGCTGGACCCTCCGGCGCTTGAAGCGCGATCGGCGAGGCCGCGCGACTGTCGTGCACGAGCATCCCGCGGTCGCCGCGAAGCTCGAAGCCGGTGCGGAAGCCCGCGTGCTCCGCCCAGCTCGCCTCCACCTGCACGATCGGGCGGTCCTCGTACCGGATCGTCGCCAGCGCGTATTCCAGCCCAGCCGTGCCGGTGAATCGTCTCGCGTAGACGCGCGACGGCTCGCCGAACCACCAGCGCACCGTGTCGAGGTCGTGGAGCATCAGGTCGAGGACGACGCCGCCGCTCTTCGCCGGGTCGAGATACCACTCGCGCGCCGACCCGACCGCGAAGTTGCCGCGGACGAGCGTCGCGATCGCGGGGCGGCCGAGCGTACCGTCGTCGAGCATCCGCTTCGCCTGCTGGTACTCCTTGAAATGGCGGACGACGTGCCCGACGGCGAGCGTAACGCCGGCCTCGTCGCAGGCGCGGACCATCGCCTCGCCGTCCGCGAGTGTTCGCGCCAGCGGCTTCTCGCAGAACACGTGCTTGCCCGACTTTGCGGCAAGGGTCGCGTAGCGGGCGTGAAGATGCGTCGGTGTTGCGACGACGACCAGGTCGACGTCGTCGGCGGCGCAGATCTCCTCGGCGCTCGCGATGCGGGCGCCGCACTCCTTCGCGAGTGCGGCGGCTTGATCAAGCGGGAGAGCAGCGACCGCGACGACCTGCGCGCCGTCGATCCGCATCGCGCTGTGCGCGTGCATCGATCCGGCGAAGCCCGCACCAAGGACGCCGATCCGGAGTGGCATGAGCGCAGGCTAGCGCGAACGAGAGAGGGCGCTCCTTGTTGGAGCGCCCTCTGATCACCATGCTGTCAGCGGTTACTTCCCGCCGATGGTCCCTCGGATGAGGAGCGTCATCGCGAAGCTGTCGCCGTCCGGGTTCTTGTAGATGTTGTCGCCGTCCGCCGGCCAGCCGGCGACACGCTTCTGGTCGTTGATCGGGTTGTTCCCGAAGCGCTGCCACAGCGGGATGACCGGGAGCAGCTCGTTGAAGGCGAGCGCCATCTCGGTCACGGCGGCCTTCTGCTTGGCCTCGTCCGTCCCGTCGCCGGTGCGGTTGATCAGCTCGTCGAAGTCGATCTGCTTGCCCGTCGATGGCAGCGTCTGCTTGAGCGGGTACTTCATGCCGCCGCCAGCCGGGGTCGTGTTGTGCGTCCGCAGATCCTGGATGAAGGAGTACTGCGGGTGCGGGCCGGTGTTCGCGCCCCAGGCGCGGACGAAGAAGGCGTGCTTGCCGTCGTTGATCTCAGGCTGCTGCGTCGAGTTCACGAGGCCTCGCGGAGTCACCTTGATGCCGAACTTCGTGAGGGACTCGGCGGCGTGCGTCGCGGCGCTGGACCAGTCCGCGAAGTCGCTGGGGAAGACGAGCTCGAGCTCGAGCTTCTTGCCGCCCTTCGCGTAGATGCCGTCGGAGCCCTTCGCGTAGCCGGCGTCCTTCATGAACTGATCGGCCTTCGCGAGGCTGAACTCGTACTCCTTGAGCTTCGACAGGTCGCCGCTGGCGATCCAGTCGGCGATGATGTTGTCGCTGAATCCGGCCATGTACTTCTGTGCCTTGCCGGAGTCGCCGTAGGTGATCGCCGCGCTTTCCTGCTTGTTGATCGCGTGCGCGACGGCGTAGCGGAGCCGCACGTCCTGGAACTCCGGCGCCTTCTCCCAGTGGAAGTACAGCGCGGGGCCGGTGTACAGCGGCGGCCGTGCGACGCGAATGCCCGCGTCCTTCATGGCCTTGTCGACCGCGAGCGTGAAGCCGTGTGTCGCGTAGTCGACGTCGCCGGAAAGGACGAGCGGTGAGATCTGGTTCGTCTCGCCCTGGTACACGACCACCTTGTCGAAGTTCACGCGCTCCGCGGCGTAGCCGCCGGGATTCTTGATGAATGTCAGCTGCGACTCGGTGACCGAAGCGGTGTCGATCTTGTAGGGACCCACCGAGAGCGGCGTCGTCGGCTTGAGGGCCGCGAGCTCGGTGCGGACGTCCTTCCACTCCTGGTCCGCGGCCTTCTTGCCGGCGGCAATGAGCGCGTCGGTCTTCTTGGAGAGAGCGCCGTAGATCGAGTCCGGCCGGGTCGGCTCACGGAGGAGCAGTCGCTCCGCGAGGCTCGACTGCCGCGAGAAGTGGAAGTTGATCGTCTGGTCGTCGACGATGTTCATCTTGTCGACGTACTGCCAGAGGGTGAAGTTCTCGAGGCGTCCGATGTTGAAGGTCGTGTACACGTCCTTCGCCGTGAAGGCCGTGCCATCGCTCCACTTGATGCCGGAGCGCAGCTTGACCTCGTAGTTGTCGCCGCTCTTCGGTCCCGAGGACTCCGCGAGCCAGTACTCGAACTTCTTGTCAGCCCAGAGGTACATGCCCAGCGTCGTCATCCATAGGTGGCGGTAGATGCCGGTCGTGAGGATGCCGTTCGGGGCGTAGCCGTTCCAGTGACCGGCCGGCGGTAGAACGTACGGCCAACCTCCATGGAACTCTCCGGCCTTCTTTACGGCGCCGCCGGTCGTTCCGCCGGTCGTGGTGCCCGTGGTCCCCGGAGCGCACGCCGCGGCGATGAGACCGATCGATGCGAGGGTGGAGTCGCGGAGGAAACGACGTCTGTTCGCCGTGTAACGAAGCTTATCGTTGGCCATTAAACCCTCTCCTTCGCCCAGGGGCGCAGGCGCGTGCCGATCGCCCGGACTGTGACCGTTGTAGCCCGTCGGCGACTATTTGTCATCTTCTTTGGGCGGCAGACGTGGCGTGGACCAGCGCGCGACGAGCCAGGTCGCCGCGATGAACAGAAGAGCCACGATCACCGCTAATACAGTGACCACGAAGCTGCCGGAGGCGCGGTCCTGGAACGGCAGGATCATGAGCGCGGCCAGCAGGATAAAGAGCGCGAGAGCGACGTTGCCGCGCAGGAGCGCCGGATCCAACTAGCGCACTCCGAGGAGCTCGGCGGCGGGCGCGCGTTCGCGCGCAGCCACGTGACACGCCACCTGCCGGCCATCCGGGATCGGCAGCAGTGTCGGCACCTGAACGTCGCAGAGGCCCTCCTCGAACAACGGGCAACGCGGGTGGAACGTGCAACCGCTCGGCAGCCGCAAGAGGCTCGGGACCTCCGCGCTGCGCAGCTCGACGCGCTCCTTGGAGCGCGTGAGGGTCGGATCCGCCTCGGGGATCGCGGCGACCAGCGCCGCGGAGTACGGATGCGCCGGGTCCCCGACGACCAGCTCCGATGCGCCGAGCTCGACCACGCGCCCGAGGTACATCACGCCGATCCTGCCGCGGCGCGCGAAGTAGCGCGCCACCGCGAGATCGTGGGTGATCAGGACGATCGTGACGCGGAACTCGTCCCGCAGCGCGAGGAGGAGATTGAGCAGGCTGATGCGGATCGACACGTCGACCATCGAGACGGCCTCGTCAGCGACGATGACGCGTGGGTCCACGCTCAGAGCCCGCGCGATGCTCACGCGCTGCCGCTGACCGCCGGACAGCTGGTGCGGATATTTCACGAGGAAGTCCGCGGGCGGCGTCAGCCCCACGCGCTGCAGCAGATCCGTGGCGATCGAGACCGCGCTGCGGCGATCGCGGGCTTTCTTGTGACGGAAGAGCGGAGCGGAGATCGTCTGGTAGACGGTCCGGATCGGATTGAGTGACGCGTACGGGTCCTGATGGACGAGCTGGACGGAGCGACGGAAGCGCGCAAGCTCGTCGCCCTTCGTGGTCCAGACATCCTTCCCCTCGAACAGCAGCTGGCCGCTCGTCGGCCGCAGCAGTCCCGCGAGGAGCCTTCCGGTAGTGGTCTTGCCACATCCGCTTTCGCCGACCAGGCACATCGCCTCGCTCTGGCCGAGCGCGAGGGACACGCCGTCGACGGCCTTGATCGAACCTCCCGGCGTCTTGAAGGCACGCGTGACACCGACGAGCTCGATGAGCGGCTTACCCGGGACGGTGATGTCCCCGGAAACGGTCACGTCGCGGCGGCCATCTTTTCGGCGACGACCGCCTCCTCTTTGCCGAGCAGCTCGGCGACGTGCTTCCACCGGATGCAGCGCGCGTCGTGCTGGGGCGTGTCCACCGCGACGAGCTCGGGCTCCTTCAGCTTGCATTCGTCGATCACGAATGGGCAGCGCGGGTTGTAGGTGCAGCCCTCCGGAAGATGGATGAGGTCGGGCGGGCTGCCTGCGATCGACACGACGCTACCCAGCGCGCCGCTCACGCGTGGCACGGCGCGGAGCAGTCCCATCGAGTACGGGTGGCGCGGCCGATAGAAGAGGTCTTTCACGCTCGCTCGCTCCACGACGGTGCCTGCGTACATCGTGAGCACGCGATCGGCGAGCTCGGCCGCCAGCGACAGGTCGTGCGAGATGAAGATCATCGAGAAGCCGAGCTGCTCGCGCAGCTTGCGCAGCAGATCGATGATCGCTCGCTGGGTGAGGATGTCGAGCGCCGTCGTCGGCTCGTCGAGGATGATGATCGATGGCTTCAGCAGCAGGCTCAGCGCGATCAGCACGCGCTGCTTCATCCCGCCGGAGAGCTCGTGCGGATACGCGCGCAGCACGCGCTCGGGGTCGAGGTTCACCAGGCCCAGCAGCTCGCCGGATCGCGCACGCACCTCTTTCGCGTCCGTCATGCCGTGCGCGCGGGCCGTGTCGAGGAACTGCTCCCAGATCGAGATCACCGGGTTGAACGAGTTGAGCGCTGCCTGGAACACCATCGCGCATTCGCTCCAGCGGAACTCGCGCAGGTCGCTGTCGGGGAGCGACGCGACGTCGATCGTGTCGTCGTCCTTCCGAAAGAGAATGTGGCCCTTGGTGATCCGCGCGGTGCGTGGCGACAACCGGATGAGGCTGACTGCGAGCGTCGTCTTGCCGGAACCGCTCTCGCCGATGATCGCGAGCGTCTCGCCTTTGCGCAGGTCGAACGAGACGTCGCGCACCGCTTGGACCGGCCCGCGCCGTGTCGAGTACGCGATCGAGAGCCCGCGGACGGAGAGGACCTGATCCGCCTCGAGTCGCGGCTTCGGCGCGCTTTCGCCTTTCGACGGCACGACTAGCCCGAGCTGCGCAGGCGCGGGTTGAAGATGTCCTCGAGCGCGGAGACCAGCCAGACCAGAGAGAGCTGGAACAGCACGATCGCGAGGACCGGGCTGAGGATGTACCAGAGGCTGTCCTTGAAATAGAGCGCCCCGCGCACGTACGCGAAATTGAGCATCAGGCCCCAGTTCTGCCCCGACAGCGGGATCAGGCCCAAGATCGTCAGTCCGGCGACACCGTAGATCGCCGACGTCATCGCGAGGATGAAGTGGATGACGATGTAGCTGCGCATGTTGGGCAGGATCTCTTTGAAGATGATGTGGAACAGGCCGAGATCGAGAGAGCGCGCGGCCTCGACGTAGTCGCGCTCCTTCAGGGACAGCACCTGCGCGCGCACCTGCCGCAGCAGACCGGCCCAGGCAAGCAGGGCCAAGAAACCCGCGATGACGAAGATGCTGTTGAACTTCAGGATGCTGCCGAGCAGGACGATGATCGGGATGTGCGGGATGGTCAGCCAGAAGTCCGCCGCGCCGGAGATGAGCGCATCGACCTTGCCCCCGACGACGGCCGCGATCGAGCCGAAGGTGACCGCGATCAGCGTGGAGAAGAATCCGGCGATCAGGCCGACGGTGAGGATGTCGCGACCGCCGTGGATGATCTGATTCCACACGTCGCGACCACTCGAATCCGTCCCCAGCGGATGCGCCAGCGACGGCGGCTGGTAGATCGCCGTGACGTCGACGAAGTCCTGATACGGAACGAAGAACGGGACGATGAACGCGAGGACGACGAAGAAGACCACGCCGATGAGACCGATCAGGCCGAGCGGCTTGCGCGCCAGCAGCCTGAGGAAGTCCAGCGTCGATGCGAGCGGCCCGGAGATCCGGGCGCGCATGGTGGGTCGAGCCAGCGCGGCGACGCTCATCCGTTCGCCCCGCCGGCGCGGCCGATGCGCGGGTCGAGCCTCGCGTAGAGGACGTCCGCGACGATGTTGGCGACGATCACCGAGATCGTGAGAAGCAGGACGATGCCCTGCATCACGGTGTAGTCGCGCTGCTCGATCGACTTGAAAAGGCGCAGGCCGATACCCGGGTAGACGAGGATGACCTCGATGAAGAAGGCGCCACCCACCACCAGGCCTGCCGTGATGGCCAGCTGCGACACGAGCGGGAGCACGGCGTTGCGACCCACGTACGCCGTCGAGATGCGGCCGTCCGAAAGCCCGCGGGCGCGCGCCGCTGTGACGTAGTCCTCTTCGAGGGTCGCGAGGGTCGCGCTTTTCATGCTCAGCAGCCAGTGGCCGACCGTCGCGAGGAAGTACACGGCCACTGGGAGCGCGGCGTGGAAGAGGATGTCCGCGATGTATTCGAGGTTGAAGCCCGGGGCGATGCCAGGACTCGATGACCCCCGCATCTGGGCGATCGGAAGCAGCCGGAGCTGCGTGCCGAGGATCACGACCAGCACCAGCGCGGTGATGTAGTTCGGGATCGCGCTGAGGATCGACCCGAACGTCGAGACGATGTGGTCGAAAGGCGAGTTGCGTCGGTATGCGGCGATGAGCCCGAGAAATGTCCCGACCGAGAAGCTGAGCAACAGACCGAGGCCCACCGTGAACAGCGTCCACGGTAGATACGCGGCGATGATCGATGCCACCGTCGTGCCCTGCGAGAGCATCGAGTGGCCGAGGTTGCCGCGCACCAGATCCCCGAGGAAGGTCAGGTACTGCTCGTGGATCGGCTTCTTCAGATCGAGGTTGAACAGGCCGGATGCCTGCTGGGCGGCGTCCTCGTAGCTGAGCAGCTGCTCGTTCATGATCTGCGCGATGTAGTTGTCGATCGCATTGCCCGGCATGAGGCGGATGAGCACGAAGTTCAGCGTCGTGACGAGGAAGACGGTGATGAGCGCGCGCGTCAGCGCTCGAGCGATGGGCCGGTCCCACATCCACACCAGCGCGCGGCGGCCGCGCGCGTACTGGGAGTCGCGGTAGACCTCGGTGACGAGACGGGCGTCGGCCGGTGTGGTAGCCGTCACGCGTGAGAGCCTAATCCCGGGCGAGGACGGCGAGCAGTTCCTCGAGCGGCGTCGCCGCCAGCGAGTCCAGCCGTACGTCGGCCCGCGACAGGTCCATGCCGGAGGTGAGGGCGTTCGGCACGGCGACGCAGCGCAGCCCTGCCGCTTTGGCGGCGGCGATCCCGTTCAGGGAGTCTTCGAACGCGATCGCCTCCCGCGGCGCGACGCCCAGCGCTTCCACCGCCGCGAGATACAGGTCGGGCGCTGGTTTTGTTCGCGCTACATCGTCGCTGGTGCGGACGGCGTCCCACTCCGCATCGAGATGCAGCCGCGCCAGATGTCCGAGCACCCAGGCGCGCGGCGAGCTCGAGGCGATGGCGAGACGCAGCCCGAGGCGCTTCGCATCTGCCACGTATTCGCGCACCCCGGCCATGACGTCGAGCGCGGTGATGAGCTCGGTCGTGCGCGCGTCCCGGCGTTCCTGCGTCGCTGCGAGGTCGAAGCCCTCGCCGACAAGGGCCGCGAGGTGGCCTGCGGGGTCGAACCCGTCGTCGGTGCCGATGGAGGCGTGCCACAGGTCCAGCGGAAGCTCGTGACCGTGCGCGAGGTAGATGTCGGCCCATGACCGGTAGGAGGGTGTCTCGGTCTCGAGGATCAGGCCATCGAAGTCGAAGACGAGGGCTCGGATCAC
>JBDTMY010000023.1:0-4686 GCA_039934015.1 Chloroflexota bacterium
CTGAACGTCCATGTCCCGATCCGGAGCGCACCCCAGCTCATCTCATGAGCGTCGCGCTTACGCCCGCTCAGGTCGCCGCCCTTCTCGAATCCACGTGCGCGCTCGTCGAAGGCGAGATCAACGCGCTCGGAGACGAGGGTGCCCAGTGGCATCCGGCTCCGAGCGAGTGGTGCGTCAACGAATGCGTGGGACATCTCATCGAGGCCGAGCGACGGGGCTTCGCGGGCCGCATCCGCGACATGATCGCCGGCAAACCGCTCGCAGCGTGGGATCAGGAGGCCGTGGCCCGCGATCGCAAGGACTGCGGCCGCATGAGCCAGAGCCTCTGGATGGAATTCATGGGGCTGCGACATGGCAGCATCGCGTTGGTTCGGTCGCTTACCGCGGCCGATCTCGAGCGCAGCGGCGAGCATCCGAAGGTCGGCACGCTGCGCGTGAAGGGTCTCCTCCAAGAGTGGGTCCATCACGATCGCAATCACACCAAGCAGGTCCTGTCGGTCGTACAGGCGCGCGTCTTCCCCCACCTGGGGAACTCTCAGAAGTTCGTCGGAGAATGACCTAAGTACGGCCCACGGCGCCCTGATACCTGACTGCAGCCTCACGTGACAAGTCGATTTCTATGATGCCGTCGTGGGTACGCAGCTTTCCCTGGTAGTCCCTGCGTTCAACGAGCGCGAGCGCTTGACACCAACGCTCGAGCTCCTCGCGGCGCATCTCGCGCGCGCGGGACATCACGACGCCGAGGTGATCGTCGTTGACGACGGAAGCACCGACGGCACCGCGGATCTCGTGCGCGAACGCGCCAAGGTGTGGCCGGGGCTGCGCCTGATCCAGCTTTCGAAGAATCAAGGAAAGGGCGCGGCCGTGCGCGCCGGGATCCTCGCCAGCCGTGGCGAGGTCGTCGCCTTCGCGGACGCGGATCTCTCCGCGCCGATCGAACAGCTGGAGCTTCTGCTCGACGACCTCAAAGACGCCGAGATCGCGATCCTTTCGCGCGCGCTACCCGGCACGCGGATCGAACGCCATCAGTCGCGCCCGCGCGAAACGATGGGAAAGCTCTACGGCCTCTTGGCGCAGATCCTCGTCATCCGCGGCGTACCCGACGCGCAGTGCGGCCTCAAGGCGTACCGCGGCGCGCTAGCCCGCGAGCTCTTCGCGCAGGTCCGCGAGTCCGGCGTCCTCTTCGACACCGAGGTCCTCGCGATGGCCGCGCAGCGCGGCGTCCGCGTCAGTCAGCGGCCCGCGCTCTGGCGGCACGACCCGAACAGCCGCCTTCGCTTCGGGCTGTGGGGATCGCTAGACATCGCCGTGGCGCTCGTGCGCATCAAGCTGCGCCACTCCATCGTGCTCGCCGTGCGCGTGACCGGGCCGGTCAGGTCGCACGAGCGTCAGGCGTCGTGGGCCGCCGTGCGCGCAGGCGCATCTCCCCGATAGGGCGGGACCACACGCGCCGGCCACAGCAGCAGAGCGAGCAGCCATAGCGGGGCGACCGGGATGCCCGCTTCGTGCACCAGGACCGCGATGAGGCCCGTACCGATCCAGATCACCGTCGAACGCGTCGTGAGTGCGCGCGCCGCGATCGCGGGATACACCAGGATCGCGTCGTGCAAGAGCGCGTGCGGCGTCGCCAGCAGCGTCGCGGGCGCGGCCGCCTCCATGCGGCGCTCGGCGCGCGTCCGGAGGATGAACACGGCCGCGACGAGCATCGCGATCGTCGATAGGGCAAGGCTCGCCACACCGGGATCGAACGCGCCGATACCCGCGCGCCGCAGGAGCGCCGCGATACCGAGCTCGCCGGGGCGAAGCTCGGCTGCCTGAGGCGCGAGAAGGTCGAGATATCGAACGAGCCCGTCCGGTCCGACCATGAGCAGCGAGACGAGGCCGATCGTGGCCGCGACGAGCACGAAGGGAACGCGCCGCTGCCGGTCCGCGAGCGCGATGATCGCGAACAGCGGCAGCAGCTGCGGGCGTAGCGCCAGGAGACCGAGCAGCGCGCCGCTCACCAAGGGAGGCGCGCGCAGTGACGCGGCGATGACCAGCAGCATGAGCGGTGTCGTCTGGCCCTGCGCCAGCGCGATGGTCGACGGCGGGGCGAGCAGCGCGAACGGGAACAAGCGTAGGCGCTGGTCAGGCGCCGCGAGTGGAGCGACGAGGAAGGCCGCCGCTGCGAGGGCGGCCACGCTGAGCGTGAGCATCACCACGTAGGCCACGTCGTACGGCAGCGCGCCGATCGGTGCGAGAACGAGCGAGAGCGCAGGCGGGTTCGCGTTGTTGGCGAAGATCGTGCGCTCGGGAAGCGTGGCGCGCTCGACGGCAAAGATCGCATCGCGGTCCACCACCGCGGCCGGACTCCCGGTGGCCACGAGCCGGGCGGACGCATAGATCGCGATGAAGTCGAATCCCGCCGGCGCCGAGCGGTGCGTGGCCCAGCCGATGAGCCAGGCCGCTGCGCAGATGACAAGGACGGCGAGGGCGCGGGATGGCTTCACGCACCGCCAATATGCGTCAAAGCGATGCCCTGGTAGTAGTGCTTCAGGATCTGTTCGTAGTTCGCGCCGTTCAGGGCCATGCCCTGCGCGCCCCACTGCGACATGCCGACGCCGTGGCCGAAGCCGCGCCCCCAGAAGATGAAGCGCGGGGGCAGCTTGTACACAAAGCCGGTGACGCGGATCGAGGTCAGCTCGCGGTCCTCGTTGAGGCTGCGCTCGTAGGTCGTGCCGAGCAGCTCTGACCCGAGGATCCCCATGTCGACCAGGCGTGCGGTGTCGCGCCACGACACCCATTCGGCCTCTCCACCCGGGGTCAGCTCGACGGTGAAGAGGCTGCTCTTGAGACCGAAGTAATAGCGGGTCACGTCCTTGCCGATATCGCGCGTCCCCGCGGTGCCGACGACGCGGGCCAGAGTGACGCGGCCCGCGGTGGTGACTCGGACCAGATCGACCCGCTGCGGCACCCCGACATTGAGGCCGCGCGAGCGCAGGTAATCGCCGAGCTGCGGCGCGGTGAACTCGCGGTTCCACTCCCAGCTCGTCTTGCCGAAGCCACTGTCCTTCGCGAGCTCGTCGCCGGGAGACGGGACGCTGCGAAGGTAGGGGAGCGCGTTCGTGTACACGTTCTCCGAGTCCTCGGTGACGCCGCCCGCGTTCGCCGAGTACAGCGCCTCGATCGGATTGCCGCGGTAAGTCGCGACGATGCCCGCGGTGCGCTCGACGGCGCGGATGGTCGAGTCAGCCTCGGTCCCGATGCCGGCGTACTCCTGATCCCGCACGTCGCCTTCGAGGTCGTAGTTCGCATGCCGGCGCAGATGCGTGACGAGATAGGTGCGGGCCGCGATCGCCTGCGACGCGAGCGCTTCGCCATGCCAGGTGGCCGGCGACTCGGCGCCGGTGACTGATGCGAGGTATCGGCCGGTCTCGACCTGGTTGACGACGATCATGTCGCCCGCGTCGTCGGTCGTGACCTCGAGCGTGCCGCGGAACAGACGTCCGCCCCAGTTCAGATAACCGAAGTCGGCCGCGAAGCGGATCACACTGATGCGCGAGGCGGACAGGACCGGCGTACCCAGCGCATCGTCGGAGCCGACGAGGAGAGAGACCTCGAACGGGATCGTCACGAGCTTGCCGCTCACCTGCGCCTCGCGCGCGGCACGCCGCGCCTCCCGCAGGAGCTCGAGACGGCTCGTCCTCTCTTCCCTCGTCATGCCCACGTGCGCGGGTGGCAGTGTCACCGGCTCGCCTTCGATGCGCTGCACGTTGGTGCGCGCGACCATGCGCTGACCGCCCTGGTAGAGGAGCTTGCCGTCCTCCGTCGTGGCCGTCATCGCGCCGGTCGATCCGATCAGCGCGTAGGTGGTCCCGTAAAGGGACACGTTCACCCGAATGGTCTGGGGCACCGCGGCGAGTGTCGCCGCCCGCGCGGGCTCGGACAGCGAGATCGTCGACGCCACGGTGACGACGAGGGCCGCGACTGGTCCGAACAGCGTTCGCCGACTCACGGCACGCCTCGATACACCTCCGGCTTGAGCACGCCGATGAACGGCAGGTTGCGGTAGCGCTCGGCGTAGTCAAGCCCGTATCCCACGACGAACTTGTCCGGGATCTCGAACCCGCGGTAGTCGACCGGTATCGGAACGATGCGCCGCGCGGGCTTGTCGAGGAGGGTGCAGAGGCGGACCGAGCGTGGCTGCTTCGCAAGCAGGTGCTCGATCACGTATGAGAGGGTCTGACCGGTGTCGAGGATGTCCTCGACGATGACGACCTCACGGCCCTCGATGGACTTCGCCAGGTCCTTGAGGATCCGCACGTTGCCGCTCGACTCGGTCGCCTCGCCGTACGAAGAGACTTCGAGGAAGTCGAGCGCGAGCGGGATCGGCATCTGCCGCATAAGGTCGGCGAGGAACGGAAGCGCGCCCTTGAGGATGCTCACAAGTACCGGGTCTTTGCCCCGATAATCGTCGGCGATCGCCCTTCCGAGCTCGTGAACCTTCGCGGCGATCGCTTGCTCGGTTATGAGCACTTCGGCGATGTCGTCGGCGGGCGAGGCGACGCGGAGAACTGTCATCGGTCGTTCGATTGTCTCACTCGCGACCCCAGCAGCGCCCTGCGGGGCGCGCGTCTAGCGCCGGTCGCGCATGAGCGCGAAGGCGGCGACCGCGAGCAGGGCGATCACCGCACCGCCGATGAGCAG
>JBDTMY010000024.1:0-8543 GCA_039934015.1 Chloroflexota bacterium
GCCGCAGCTCGCGCTGGCCGAGCATGTAGAGCGCGTACGACTGATCCTTCGCCGCGTCGCGCGCCCGGAGCAGCTGACGCGAGCCATCCGGCGCGTCGGCGGCGCGCGCGTAGTGTCCGGTCGCCAGACGCGTGCCTCCGAACTTCGCAACGACATCACGGAGCAGCGCGTCGAACTTGACGTGTTGGTTGCACGAGATGCACGGATTCGGTGTCTCGCCTGACGCATACGAGCCGACGAACCGATCCACGACGTGCTTTCCGAAGACCTCCGCGTAGTCGAGCGCATAGAAGGGAATGCCGAGCGTCGCCGCGGCGCGGCGCGCATCCTCCCCCGCCTCGTCCGTTCCGCAACAGCGCGGCGCATCAGTGTCGGCGCCGCCGGGCACGAGACGCATCCACACGCCGACGACATCCTCGCCGCGCTCGAGCAGCACCGCGGCGGCGACCGATGAATCGACCCCGCCGCTCATCGCGACGAAGACCTGATCGCTCAAACCGATACCGCCGCAGCCTCGCGCAGGCGGGCCACGATCGGGGGCAGCGCTTCCAGAAGGGCGTCCACATCCGCGTCGGTGGTGGCCCGTCCGACAGTGAGACGGAGCGACCCCTGCGCGACGTGCCGCTCGAGGCCCAGCGCGAGAAGGACGTGCGAGGGCTCGGTGTCTCCCGAAGTGCACGCGGAGCCGCTCGACGCCGCGAACCCCGCGAGATCGAGCGCCACGATCAGCGATTCACCCTCCGTGCCCGGGAAGCAGAACGACGCGTTGTTCGGCAGCCGCTGCGTGCGATGTCCGGTCAGGACCGCGTCGGGCACCCGCGCGAGGACGCCGTCGATGATCCGGTCCCGCAGCTGCGCCTGCCGCGCGGGTTCCGTCGCGCGACGCTCAGCCGCCAGACGGAGTGCGACACCCAGGCCGACGATGCCGGCGACGTTCTCCGTCCCGGTGCGACGACCCTTCTCCTGACCCCCGCCGGTCTGGATCGTTCCGAGGCGCGTGCCGCGCCGCACATACAACGCGCCGACACCCTTGGGCCCGTAGAACTTGTGCGCATTCACGGACACGAGGTCCACCGGGATCACCCGCACGTCGAAGTCGAGCGCGCCGACCGTCTGCACGGCGTCGCTGTGCAGCTTCACGCCGCGGTCGTGACACAGCGCGGCGATCTCAGCGATCGGCTGGATGGTCCCGATCTCGTTGTTCGCGTGCATGACCGACACGAGCGTCGTCTTCGACTCGACCGCGGCTGCGATCGCCGCGGGATCGACGCGACCGTCCGGATCGACGCCGACGACCGTGAGACGCGCGCGACCGTGAGACTCGAGGTCCCTGGCGGTGTCGAGGACGGCGTGGTGTTCGATCGCCGTGGTCACCAGGTGGTCGCCCAGGCCCCGCCGCGCCTGCATAACGCCGCGGAGAGCCAGGTTGTCGGCCTCCGTGCCGCCGCTGGTGAAGACGATCTCCGCCGGCTGGGCGCCCAGCGCGTCGGCGACCTCCTCGCGCGCCCGGTCCACCAGCTCGCGCGCGGCGCGGCCCTCGGCATAGATGCTCGAGGGGTTGCCGTGCGTCTCTTGGAGGACACGTGCCATCGCTTCGGCGACCTCGGGGTCGACGGGCGTGGTCGCGGCGTGGTCAAGATAGACGCGCTTCACGTATGTAAGTCTAGGCGTGATGCTGCCCTTCTTCGCGGCCATCGGTCTGTTCGTGATGCTCGTGCTCCTCTGGTTGGGAGAGCGCATCGCCGACCGCACCGAAGGTCCGTCACGCTCCTCGCGGCGCCGACTGCCGCCAGGCCCGCCGCGCGCGTGAGCGAGCTCGAGATCAGCCGGCGCGCGGCGCGCCGGCTCGTTATCGACGCGCAGCTCCTCGGCGCCGAGCGGCAGAGCCCCGACCGCCGCGGCATCCTCGCCACCGTCGATCAGCTGATCTGGCTTCAGCTCGATCCGACGAGCGCCGTCGCGCGCAGCCACCTCCTTGTCCTGTGGAGCCGCCTCGGCGGGTACGACCCCGCCGACGTCGCGCGGCTCATCTACAAAGACCAGCGGCTCTTCGAGTGGCGCGCGTTCGTCTTTCCGACACGGCACCTTCCGTTCTATCGGCTGGCCATGCGAAGCACGGCCACGAAGTACACGAACTGGCGCCACCGCGCGAAGTGGATGCGCGCGAATCTGCCGCTGCGACGGCAGGTCCTGTCGCGGCTACGGCGCGAGGGCCCGCTCGCGACGAGCGCGTTCGACGGGCGCGAAGCGGTCTCGTGGCATTCGACCGGTTGGACCAACGACCGCAACGCGAGCCAGATGCTGGAGTTCCTCTCCGCCGAAGGTCGCGTTCTCGTCGCGGGGCGCACCGGTCAGGAGCGTCTCTGGGACCTCACCGAACGATGCGTGCCCGCCAAGGCGCTGGTGTCAACGGCAACGCCGACGAAGCTCATCCGCGACGCGACGATCCGCGCCCTGCGCGCGCTCGGCGTCGCGACGACGAAGCAGATCTCCGAAATGCTTCCGGGCGCGGTGCGCGAGCACGTGCTCAAGGCGATCGCGTCGCTCGTGCGGTCCGGAGAGTTCGTTCCCGCGCGCATCCTGACGGACGACGGCACGCTCAAGGGCAGCTGGTACGTGCTCGCGGCCGATGCCGAGCGGATCCCGGCGCTCGAGCGGAGCTGGACCGGCCGCACCACCCTCCTCTCGCCATTCGACACGCTGATCCGCGACCGCGCTCGCGCCGAGGCGCTCTTCGGCATGCGCTACCGCATCGAGATCTACGTCCCGCCGGCGAAGCGCGAGTACGGGTACTTCGCGATGCCGATCCTCCACAACGACGAGCTCATCGCACGCGTCGACCCGCGCGTCGACCGCGAGAAGGAGACGCTGGTCATAAACGCCGTCCACCTGCAGCCCGGTCCCAAGCGTGACCGCGCGACGGGTCGCGCTGTTGCGCAAGCGTTCGACGATCTGGCGCAGTTCACCGGCGTGTCGCGCGTGAGCGTTCCTGCCGGCACCGGCCTGCCCGGCCTTCGCCGCTAGTCCTTCTCGGGCTTCTTCACCACGCGAAGGCCGAGCTCATCGAGCAGCTCGTCGTTGATCGCCGCGGGCGCGTCGAGCATCGGGTCGTAGCCGGTCTGCGTCTTCGGGAAGGCCTGCACTTCGCGGATGTTCTCGGTCCCCGCGAGGGTCATGATCAGCCGGTCGATCCCCGGCGCGATCCCGCCGTGCGGCGGCGCGCCGTAGTCGAGCGCGTCGAGGAGCGCTCCGAACCGCAGCTGCGCCTCCTCCTTCGAGATTCCCAGCTGTTTGAACAGGCGCTCCTGCACGGATCGCTGATGGATGCGCACGCTTCCACCACCGAGCTCGCGACCGTCGACGACGAGGTCGTATTGCTTACTGCGCGCCTTCTCAGGTTCGGTGTCGAGCAGCTCCATGTCGTGCGGCGTAAGCGGTCCGCAGAACGGGTTATGCGCGAACGTCCAGCCGCCCTCTGGCGTGCGCTCCACGAGCGGGAACTCGTAGACCCACACCGCGCGGTGCGTCGACGTGTCCGCGAGCTTCAGGTCTTGGCCGAGATGTTCGCGTAGGACCCCGAGCGATTCGCTCGCGACGCGGTAGGCCGCGGCGACGACGAGCACGAGATCGCCGTCCTTCGCGCCCGTGGCCCTCCGAAGGGCGTCGAGCTCACCGGCGGTGAGGAACTTCGCGATCTGCGACACGACCTCGCCGCCCTTCAGCTGGAACTGGCCGAGGCCCCTCGCGCCTTTGCGCTTCGCGATCGTCGTCCAAGCGTCGATCTCCTTGCGCGTCGCGTCCGCCTTGCCGGCCACGACCATCCCGCGGACCGCGCCGCCGCTCTCGATGACCTCGCGGAACGCGTTGAAGCCGGTCGCGCGGAACACGTCGGTGAGATCGATCAGCTCCATGCCGTAGCGGAGGTCGGGCCGGTCGCTGCCGAAGCGCCGCAGCGCCTCGTCGAACGTGAGCCTCGGCCACGGCACGTCCTTCAGCGCCTTCGCCGCGAACTTCTGGAAGACCGTCGTGTAGAGGTCCTCGCCCAGCGCCATAACGTCCTTCGGCTCGACGAAGCTCATCTCGACGTCCAGCTGCGAGTGCTCGAGCGTGCGATCGGCACGCGGGTCCTCGTCGCGGTAGCACCGCGCGATCTGGAAGTACTTGTCGATGCCACCGATCATGAGGATCTGCTTCAGCTGCTGCGGGGACTGCGGCATCGCCCAGAACTTGCCCGGGTAATACCGCGACGGCACGACCAGGTCGCGGGCGCCGGTCGGATCCGACCGGATCAGGTTCGTCGTTTCGATCTCCCAGAACCCGCGCTCGATCATGTACGCGCGGATGAACGCGACGACCTCGTGCCGCAGGCGCATGAGGTCCTTCGAGCGCTCGCGCCGCAGGTCGACGTAGCGGTACTTCCACCGAAGGTTCTCGTCGACGGGCGTTTCCTCGTTCACGTAGAAGGGCGGCGTCTTCGCCTCGTTGAGGACGACGATCTCCTCGGCCGCGACCTCGACGTCGCCGGTCGCGAGCTTGGGGTTGCGTGTCCCCTCGGGGCGTGGACGGACCGTGCCGCGGACCTGCAGCACCCACTCACTGCGGGCGTCCTTCAGCGCCGCGTGCGCCTTCGACTGCTCGGCCGCGTTGGCGACGATCTGCGTTCTGCCGTAGCGGTCGCGGAGATCGATGAAGCTCACGTCGCCGTGGTCGCGGCGCCGGTCGACCCAGCCCGCGAGCGTGACGGTCTTCCCCGTGTCCGACGCCCGCAGCTCGCCCGCGGTGTGCGTACGCAGCACTGCTAGTCCCTCGGGTCCGAGATGAAAGGCCCCTCGCCCGCCGCCCCGGGCTCTTTGTCGCCCGGGTTCGTCGGCGGCTTCCAGAGCGTCGGCTTTGGGTGCTTGGGGGCATGCCGGCCCACCTCCGTCGCGACCGCGGCGAGCCTGGTGACGCGCTGCTCCTTCTTGACCAGATCGCGAACGATGACGTGCCCGCCGCGCGCCTCCGGTGTGCCGCGGATGACCGCGACCCGGGCGCCGTGCTTGATCGCGCTCTCCAGCTGCTTATCGAGCGGACGTGCCGAGTAGTCGATGGCCACGAAGAAACCGGCCTCGCGCAGCGGGTTCGCCAGCTCCGTCCGGTCCGCGACGTCGTCCGGCTGCGCCGACAGGACGTACACCTCGGGCCGCGGTTCCTCCGCCACCTTCACTCCCTGCTGCTTCAGCGCGTAATAAAGGACATCGACGCCGCCGGCGATGCCGGTGCCGCTCAAGTCCGGACCGCCCATCCGCTGCACAAGGCCGTCATACCGTCCGCCGGCCGCGACGGCGATGTCGCCGGACTTCCGATACTCGGGATCGATCAGCACGAACTCCGAGACCGTCCGGGTGTAGTAGTCGAGGCCACGCACCAGCGTGTCGACGACCTTGTACGCGACCCCGAGGCGCGTGAGCCCCTCCTGCACCGCAGCGAAGTGCTTGGTGTCCTCGGCGCACAGGATGTCCTTCATCTTCGGCGCGCCCGCGATGATCTCGCGATCCTGCGGCTCCTTCGAATCCATGATCCGCAGGACATTCGTGTCGAGGCGCCGCTGCGACTGCTCACTCAGGGCGTCGCGATACTGCGCGAAGTACGCGCCGAGCTCCGTCTTCAGCTTCGCCTGACAAGCCGCATCGCCGATGGTGTTGATCTCGAGCTCGAAGTCGGTGAGGCCGAGCTCCGCGAACAGGCCGTTCGCGAAGTCGATGATCTCGACATCGGCAGCGGGTTCAGGCGCGCCGAAGCACTCGAGGCCCCACTGCCAGAACTGCCGGAAGCGCAGGAGCTGTGGGCGCTGGCCCCGGAACATCGGCTCGTAGTAGAAGAAGCGGATCGGCTGCGGCGACTTGTGGAGGCCGTTCTCGAGCAGCGCGCGCGTGACGGCCGCGGTCCCCTCGGGTCGAAGAGTCAGACCACCCTCGCCGCGCTGCCCGACCTCGTACATCTCGTAGCCGACGATGTCACTCCCCTCCCCGACACCTTTCACGAAGACCTCGCGGTTCTCGATGATCGGCGTACTGATGCGCGGGTAGCCGTACCGGAGGGCGCGCGCCTGCACCACGGCCTGGAGCGCGTCCATCGCGGCCGCTTCTTCGGGGAGGAGGTCCCGCGTACCGCGGGGCGCCTGGTAGGCGGGCATCGGGAGGATGACGATATCCCGCAGCGCCGCACCCCGCGCAGCAGATATCGTGAAGGGATGGAAAAGAAACCGGCGACCAAAGCCACCATCGAGCTCGCGAAGGGCGGATCGATCACGTTCACGCTTCGAGCCGACAAAGCGCCGCAGACCGTCGAGCGGTTCGCGAACAAGGCGCGGAGCGGTTTCTACGACAACCTCACCTTCCACCGCGTGGAGGACTGGGTCGTCCAGGGTGGCGATCCCAAGGGAACGGGCACCGGGGGCGACCGCGTGGCGAGCGAGTACAACGACCTCAGCTTCAAGCTCGGCGCGGCCGGGATCGCACGCGGACAGGATGCCGCGTTCAACAACGATTCCCAGTTCTTCTTCGTCAAGAAGGACTCGGCGTTCCTGGACAAGCAATACACGAACTTCGGGCAGGTCACCGACGGCATGGACGTCGTGGCGAACATCAAGATCGGCGACAAGATCAAGAAGATCACGATCGAGTGAGGCGGATCGCCGCGCTGCTGGCATGCCTGGTCTTCGTCGCCTGCGGCGGCGGGACCACTGCCGCATCGCCAACGGCCACGCGAAGCGTTGCGCCGTCGGTCGCAGCGACGAATGCCGACCCACGCAGCTGCGCACCGATCGCGTCAGGCGTCGTAGTACGGACCGCCACGATGGAGCTGGCGAAGGGCGGTGTCGTGCAGCTGGCGCTGCGCCCGGACAAGGCACCGAACACGGTGGCGACGTTCGTCTCGAAGGCCAACGCCGGTTTCTATAACAACCTGACGTTCCACCGCGTCGTCGGCGACTTCGTGGCCCAGGGCGGCGACCCGCAGGGGACGGGCTCCGGCGGCGGAAATCAGCCGACCGAGCTCAGCGACCTTCCGTTCTGCAAGGGGTCACTTGGCATCGCACGTGGAGGCGACATCAAGGTCTCCAATGACTCCCAGTTCTTCATCTGTACCGGCACATGCCGCCACCTGGACGGCCAGTACACGAACTTCGGCCAGGTCACGAGTGGTATCGACATCGCTCTCGGCATCAAGATCGGAGACAAGATCAAATCGATCAAGATCGGGTGACCGACGAGGCGCGAGCCATCGTCGATCACCCGCTCCACGTGCTCGCTACGGGTGCGCCGCCGCTTGACAAAGGGCCGGGATGTTTATTCCGTCTTGCATGAACTGACCCGCGGAGCGCCCGCGTGTTGGATTCTCCGGGTCGGTCGGGTTATTGACCCACGGTCCAGGTGACTGCGTCGAGACCACGTTCCCGGCCTGCGTCCCTGGTGCCTGCTCCGCGGGACCCCCTGGCGCCCCGTTGGCCATGTTCGGCTCGTTCCCGTACAGGACGTCGGACATGCAGTCGCCGACGGTGAACCCCGAGCGGTCGTTGCCGCTCGCGAGCGCCATCGTGCCCGAGCCGGCGAGAGACACCAGGACGAGTCCTGCGGTAAGTGTCGCGGTCACTAGAGTCCTACGCATTTGGTCGTTCTCCCTTTGACCACCCACCCGGTGGTCCGTTGCGAGAGCATAGTCGCGGCATGAGCGTGCACGGCTCGATCACATACGTGCTGGCATTCGCGCTCTTCGTCGCGATCGCGCTTCCGCTCGATCGCACCACGTCCGCGCTCGAACAATCCGCGCTTGGACTCACCGCGTGGGTCTTCCTCGGCATCGCGCTGCGCCTGCAGACGCCGGCGGTGCGCGTGCAGGTGGCGGTGCTCGTCGTGGTCGCGACCGTGCTGGAGATCGTCGGCTCGATCGTGTGGGGCGCGTACCGCTACCGCCTCGAGAATCTGCCGCTCTACGTCCCCGCCGGCCACGGCCTCTTCTATCTCGCGGCGCTGCGCGTCGCGTCGCTGCCGCTCCTCGAGCGTCACGCGCGCCGCATCGTGATCGCCGTCACCGCGGGCGCGACGACCTGGATGCTCTTCGGCCTTGCGCGCCCACCGCTCCCCGATCTGCTCGGGTTCGTGACGTGGGCGATCTTCATCCGCTTCATCGTCCGCGGGCGTTACCCGCTGCTCTACGCGGTGAGCTTCGCGATGACGACCGCCCTCGAGCTCTACGGCACGGGCCTCGGCATCTGGCGCTGGGCGCCGGTGCTGCCCGGCCTGATGCTCCCGGCCGGCAATCCGCCGACGGGCATCGGCGCCGGCTACGCGGCGATGGACGCCCTCACGCGGCGGATCGTCGGTCGGCTGCGACGACGACCGGACGCAGGTCGCGGCGCAGGTACAGCGGATGCCGCGGCTCTCCCGACCGCGTCCATCCCAGAGCGAGGATCCGCGCTCGCGGACTGAGCAACGCGAGCGCCTCGATACCGCGGGACCGGAAGGCACCGTGCGCGCCCCAGGCGATAACGACCGAGGCCGCGC
>JBDTMY010000025.1:0-1736 GCA_039934015.1 Chloroflexota bacterium
GGATTCGGGGTCGTCGGCCCGGCGGTGCTGCCGACCATCATCGGCGCTCTCATGCTCGTCACGGCCATCTGGCTCGCCATCGGCGTCGCGCGCGGATCCCCACCCCCGCAGACCGACGCCCTCGACCGCCGCCCATTCGCGTACACGGTCGCCGCCACCGCGGGGTTCCTCCTCGCGTTCGTTCCGCTGGGGTTCGTCATCAGCGCGTCGGCGTTCCTCATCGCGCAGGCGCGCATCCTCGGGAGCCGCCACCTCGTGCGCGACGTCATCGCGTCGCTCGGTTTCATCGTCGGCCTCTACGTGCTGTTCGTGCGGTTCCTCACGATCGCCCTGCCAAAGGGACCGCTGCCTTTCTAAGTGGACATCTTCGGCTCGCTCCTCGGCGGCTTCGCGACGGCGCTGTCCCCGGTCAACCTGATGTACGCCGCCATCGGCGTGCTTCTCGGGACCGCGATCGGCGTGCTGCCGGGGATCGGACCAGCGCTCACCATCTCGTTGCTCCTGCCCATCACGTTCAGCCTCGATCCGGTCGCGGCGTTCATCATGTTCGGCGGCATCTACTACGGCGCGATGTACGGCGGCTCGACGACGTCGATCCTCGTGAACGCCCCAGGCGAGTCGGCCTCCGTCGTCACCGCCATCGACGGATATCAGATGGCGAAGAACGGCCGCGCCGGCGCGGCCCTGGCAACGAGCGCGATCGGGTCGTTCGTCGCGGGCACGCTGGCGACGCTGGGGCTGATGATCTTCGCGACGGTCCTCGTGCAGCAGGCGGTAAAGCTCGGCCCGCCTGAGTACTTCGCGATCATGATCGTGGCGCTCTGCGCCGTGACGAGCCTGTCCGGCACGTCGGCGCCCAAGGCGGTCTTTGCGACGCTGCTCGGACTCGCGCTCGGTCTGATCGGCCTCGACAACCAGACCGGTCAGCTGCGCCTGACGTTCGGCATCGATGCCCTCGAGGAAGGGATCGACGTGGTCCTCGGAGCGATCGGGCTCTTCGCGCTCAGCGAGGTGTTCTGGTACGCCGCGACGCTGCGGTCGCAAGAAGAGCATCGGGAGACGATCCGCGGCCCGGTGTGGATGACCGGCGACGAGTTCCGGCGCTCGGTACCGGCGTGGCTGCGCGGCTCGGGCATCGGCTTCTTCATCGGCGCCCTTCCCGGCGCCGGCGCGACGGTCGCGTCGTTCATCAGCTACGCGGTCGAGAAGCGCGTGTCGAAGAACAAAGCGCAATTCGGCAAGGGCGCGATCGAGGGAGTTGCCGCGCCGGAGGCTGCCAACAACGCCGCCGCGGGCGGCCACCTCGTTCCACTGCTGGGACTTGGCATCCCGGGCTCGGGCACGACCGCGGTGATGCTCGCCGCATTCCAGATCTACGGCCTCCAGCCAGGGCCGCTGCTCTTCAGCACGCGTCCCGACCTCGTGTGGGGTCTCATCGCGAGCCTCTACATCGCGAACGTCATGCTGCTCGTCCTGAACCTGCCGCTCGTCGGCATGTGGGTGAAGCTGCTCGACATCCCGAAGCCGCTGCTGTTCGGGGGGATCACCGTGATCTCCGCGGTCGGCGTCTACTCGCTGAACCGGAACGCGTTCGATCTCCTCGTGGTGTTCGTGCTGGGCGCCATGGGATTCCTGATGAAGCGGTATGAGTTTCCGCTCGCGCCGGTGATCCTCGGCATCGTCCTGGGACCGCTCATCGACAACAATCTTCGGCGCGGGATGATCATCACCGACGG
>JBDTMY010000026.1:0-6006 GCA_039934015.1 Chloroflexota bacterium
CCGAGCGACGACCCAGCGCGCGGAGCTGCTCGATCGGCGTGTCGGCGCGCGCGGTGGCTTCGCGTATCCCAAGAGCGATCAGCGCGTCGCGCTGCGTCGCGCGCCCGGCAAACACGAAGCCGGCACCCTCGGCCGCGCGGCGGATCGCGGTGAAGTTCACGCTCGCGGTGAGGTCGTGCGCGCCAGGCTCGGCGAACGGATCGGTCACGAGCCGATGCCGCGAGAAGCCGCGCAGCGTGCCGGCGCCAAGACGCGTGAGGAGCTCGTTCTCGTCGCCGCCGTAGTCGACAAAGAGCACGTAGCCGCTCGTCAGCGCCGCCGCGAGGCTGGCGACCCACCCTTCGGCGGCAGGACTCACCTCCCACCGGCCGTCCCGCGGGAGCCGCTCGGGCACGCGCCACGCGAGGTCCGGGCGGCTCGGAGCGCGGAGCGTTTCGGCGAGGACGCCCCCACGTTCTTCAACGAACACCTCGCGCACCCCTTCCTCGGTGCGCGCGAGCACGTGCACCGGGAACGCGTCGAGCACCTCGTTCGCGAAGATCACTCCCTGCACAGGCGCGAGCGCGCGCGCATCCGACGCCCACCGCAGGTCGCGGCCGGCGAGGGTCGCGGACTGCTGTTCGTGCAGCCGGGGCGACACCTCGACGATCGTGGGTCGCGCGCCCTTGGCGGCGTCCGGTCGCTCGCGCTCGATCGCCACCAGGACATCGCGCAAGAACACCCCGCGGCCGGCACCCGCTTCGACGAGGTCCCAGGCGGCGGGCTTGCCGAGCTGCGTCCAGAGATCGCCGAAGGCCCGCGCCAGCGCACGGCCGAAGTGGGGGCCGAGATCGGGAGCGGTCAAGTAGTCGCCCTCGAAGCCCAGCGTGACGTGCGTCGTGTAGTAGCCGTCCTGGGGATCGAAGAGCGCCGCTTCCATGTAGTCCGCGAAGGTGATCGGCCCGTGCGCGCGGATCCGCGCGACGAGCCGGTCGCGAAGCGTCAGGCGCCCCAGCGCGGCGGAGCGGGCGGACGCACTTCGGGGGGACGGATCTGGGCGTGGTCGTCGCCGTTGTGCGGTACATGCTCCGACGGCTTCCAGGTCTTTGCCACGGCCAGCTCTTCCTTCGCGAGGACCGTGACGCCGAAGCGCTTGTAGGTCGCGAGCTCGAAGTTCGGCGTCTCGCCGAGCGCGCCGTGCGGGCACACCTCGACGCAGTCGCCGCAGTAGATGCAGCGGACGACGTCGAGCTCGTACGTCTGGAGGTCGCGCTCGCGCAGCATCAAGGCGCCGGTCGGGCACGTCTCGGCACACGCGCCGCATGACACGCAGTCGGTGTACGACAGCGAGACGTTCCACGGCGTCGTCACGATCGAGTCGTAGCCGCCGCCCATCAGGCCATAGCAGTTCGCGCCGATGACGTCGCGGCAGATCCGCACGCACTGAGTGCAGTTGATGCACTTGTTGAGGTCGCGAAGGATGAAGTCATGGCTGAAGTCGTACTCGTAGTCGTGGTAGTCGATCGGCTCCGCGCGATGGAAGCGGTTCTCTGTGAGCCCATGCTCGACCGAGAGACGCTGCAAGTGGCAGCGCCCAGCGTCGGGGCATACGCACTGAAGACAGCGCGCGGCTTCCTTCTCAGCGAGGTCCTTCGAGTAGCCGCTCTCGATCACTTCGAACGACTGCACGCGCTGCGCGAACGGCAGCATCGGCATGCGGACCTGGGGCTCCTCGGGCTTGTACGGAACGATGTCGATGAGCTCGGGGACCTTCTCTTCTTCGGCGATCTCGTCGGCGACGCGAGACATGTCGTCGCCCGCGAGATAGCGATCGATGGCCTTCGCGGCGAGCTTGCCCTGCGCGACGCACTCGATGACGGTGCGCGTGCCCATCTGCGCGTCGCCGCCGGAGAAGACGCCGGGCCGGTCGGTCATCAGCGCGCCGTTCGCGATGATCGTCTCACGCTTGCTCTTGCGCACGCCGGTGTCGCGTTCGATCCAGTCGAGCACCGGGACCTGACCGATCGCGGGGATGACGGTGTCGCAATCGATCGTGAAGTTCGAGCCCTCGACCGGCACCGGTCGGCGTCGTCCCGACGCGTCGGGCTCGCCCAGGGCCATTCGCTGGAATTCCACGCCACCGACGCGGCCGTTCTTCTCGACGATCTTCACCGGCGCGGCGTAGAACTCGAGCCGGATACCCTCGTGTTCGGCGTCGTCGACCTCGCTGTAGTGCGCGCCCATCTCCTTGCGCGAACGGCGGTACACGACCGTCACCTCGGCCCCGAGGCGCCGCGACGTACGGGCGCAGTCGAACGTGGTGAAGCCGCCGCCGATGACGACCACGCGGTTGCCCTTCCCCACCGGCACCGGGTCGCCCTCGGCGTTCTGGCGAAGATAGTTGATCGCCTCGATGACGCCCGGCAGCTCCTCGCCCGGGATGCGGAGCTCGTTACTGCTCCACGCACCGATGCCGAGGAAGACGGCGTCATAGCCCTGCGCGAGGAGCTGGTCCACGCTGAAGTCGCGGCCGAGCTTCATCCCACCCTTGAACTCGGTGTCCCGGAGCTGCCAGACGCTGTTGAGCTCCTTGTCGAGCTTCACCTTCGGGAGCCGGTACTCGGGGATGCCGTAGCGGAGCATGCCGCCCTGCTTGCTCATCATGTCGAACACCGTCACGGCGTGACCCTTCAGCGCCGAGTAGTAAGCGGCGGTCATGCCGGCCGGTCCGGCCCCGATGACCGCGACGCGCTTGCCGCTGGCGACCAGCTGCGGGAAGGGCGTCGGCGCCTTTTCCATCTCCATGCTCATCTCGCCGGTGTAGCCGTGGCACTGACAGATCGCGATCTCCTCTTCCACCAGACCGCGACGGCACACCTCCTGGCATGGCTTGGGGCAGACCAGGCCGAGCGCGTACGGGAACGGGAGCACTTCCTTGACGAGCCGCGCCGCCTCGATGTGCTGCCCCTTCGCCATCAGCTCGAGATAGCCGGGGATGTCGATGTGGGTCGGGCAGCTGATCTGGCAGGGCGGCATGCAGTACGCGTTGTGGTCGCTGAGGATGTACTCGAGGTTCTGCTTGCGCAGCTTGAAGAGCGCATCCGAGCTGGACACGACCTTCATGCCGGGCTCGACCGCCATGTGGCACGACGGGAGCGGTCGATCCTGGCCCTCGATGTCCACCAGGCACATGCGGCACGCCGCGGCGGGCGCGAGCTTCTCGTCGTCACACAACGTCGGCACGTTGAAACCTGCGCGCTGCGCGGCGCGCAGGATCGCCTCCCCGGGGATGGCGACGACCTCCTGGCCGTCGATCGTGATCGTGCACGTCGGCATGCCCGACGGGATCTCGCCGGTGTGCGAGACCGTCGGCAGCTGGGATTCGGCGGGCTGCAGGTAGCGCTCGAGAAGACTCATGCGGTGAGGATCATCTTATCGAGGATCAGCGCTGCGGGCTCGTACTCGGGCCGATGCCAGACGAGATCTCCGTCGCGATCCCAGATCGCGAGCGGGAAGCCGCGCTTTTCGGTGTACTCGATCCCACCGAGCTCGCGACCGACATGCACGTCGCCGTCGAGAACGAGGTCGCGCCCATCGACTCGAACGAAGCGCTTCTCCGTGTCGGATGCGCGGCGTGTCTCGACCACGAGCGATCCGGTCACGCGGATCAGCGTCGTCTCGCGCCGGAGGAGCGCGTGCGCGCGCTCGACGGTCGCGATGAGCGAGAACGTCGTCAGCGCGCCGATCACGAGGCCCGCCGCGAAGAGTCGCCAGTCGCCTCGGGAGAGCAGCGCAACGTAGAACCCGACCAGGACGCCGGCCAGCCAGTACTTCCACTCATTGCGCAGGGTCTTGGAGTACAGGTACTCGGCCAGCGCTTGCCGCTGCTCGAGGCTGATCAGCGTCGCGCTGCGTGTTCGCGGCCGCGCGTCGACGCAGGGCTCCCAGCGCGCGAGGTGGCGCCAGGTCCCGTCGGGCGCTTTCTCGATGAAGCCGCTGCACGCTTGGCAGGTGTCGCTCATGGCTGGACCATCGTCTCGTACCGGCGCGCGCGCAGCGTGGTGCAGGTGCCGGTAGGGCAGCGCCGCTCGGTGATGTGCGAGCGATAGTCGTCGGGGAACTCGGCCATCGTCGTGCGGATGATCGAGGGCGCGGTGATGCCGAAGCCGCAGAGCGAGAAGCGCTCCATGTGATCGCCGAGCTCGGTGAGCCACGGAATGTCGCTGTCGCGGCCGAGCTCCGAAGCGACGCCGTCGAGGATCCCCTGCACGCGCTTCGTGCCGACACGGCAGGGAACGCAGATGGCGCAGCTCTCCTTCGCGAGATACGCGAAGAGCCGCCCGGCCTCACGCACCATGCAGACGTCGTTGCCGAGCGCGCGCACCTGGCCTGAGCCCAGATGCGTGCCGGCCGCCTTCAGGTCCTCGTAGTCGAGCTTCGTGCCCCGGCGCTTGGCCGACAGGATCCCTCCGGTGGGGCCACCGACGTGGATCGCTTTCAGCGACCCCCGCGTGCCACCCGCGCGCTCCAGCACATCGCCGAGCGTCGTCCCGAGCGGGACTTCGTACACGCCCGGTGCCGTCACGCTGCCGGTGATCGACACGAGCTTCGTCTCGGCCTTCGCGCCGTCCAGCACCAGCGGGAGCCACGCGAGCGTCTCCGCGCTCGACACGAGCGTCGGACGCATGAGATAGCCCTGCGATGCCGGGTACGGCGGTCGCTGCCGGGCCATCGCGCGCTTCGACTCGAGCACATTCAGGAGCGCGCTCTCCTCGCCGCCCATGAAGCCGCCCGGGCCGTACACGATCTCGATCTCGCTGCCGGCGAGGCTGGTCTCGGCCGCGGCTCGGGCACCCGCGGCCTCCGGGTGCAGATAGAGGAAAGCGCGCGTCGAGCCGGTGATGACCATGGCGAGCTCGATGCCCCGCACGACGAGGTCGGCGTGGCCCTCGAGCAGCGTGCGCGCGAGGGGACTGTCGGGGTCCGCGTCGTACGCGTTCGCGACGACGTAGGCCTCGCGTCCGACGGCGTTGGCGCGTACCGCCCGCAGCTTATCCGCGAGCGCGAAGCCCGCTCCGCCGCGACCACGCAGTCCCGACGCGGCGATGCGCGCGATCGCGGCGTCGGCGTCGAGCCCGCGGTCCAGCGCCGGAACGCGCGCGCCGTCGAGCAGACGCGCCGCGGTGTTAACGGGCATACGCAGGTTCGGTGACGTGATGCGCCTCGTCCTCGTGCAGCCCGTCGTGCGCCGGCGGCGGCGACTGCGGCGGCCAAGCGCCGGCGATCGCGAGGTTGCCGGTGAAGCGGCGGCCCCCGCGCGGCACCGCGGTGCCCTGGCCAGGAGGCGCGCCGCGGAAGTTCGAAAGGAGCGATGCGACCGTGTACACGTCGGTCATCGTCTTTCCGAACTCGATCGCGACGAGCTCCGCGGCCGTCCACGGCAGGTAGCCGTACGCCTGGTGGACCCCGTACAGCACGCGAGTCATGCGGTCCGCGCCCTCGTTCTCTTTCGCGAGGATCGCTCGCGCCTTCCCGAGGTCGAGCTTCGTTTCATCCTCTGCAGGGATCGTCGTGACCGCGGTGGAGAGCGGACGACGGTCGCCGTATGGCGCGGCCGCGACCATCCGGATGCGGTAATAGTTCGCGCGGGGCGCCAGCAGCGGCCGGCGTCGGAACGCGTTGCGGAACGAGTACGAGATGGAGATCGCGCGCGGCGGACAGGCCTTCTCGCACATCAGGCAGCTCTCGCATTTGAAGATGCTCGTCTCGGGCTCGAGGAGCAGCGCGATGAGACCGCGGCTGCGTTCCGGAAGGACGCGCTTCTCGTAGGGGTACTTGCGCGTGACCGGACGCGGACGCACGAAGTGTTCGAGCGTTCGCAGCATCCCGGTGATGATCCCGAACACTTAAGCCACCATCGCGAGTCTCGGCGCAGATTGGCCGGAACCCATAACGACGAGCAGGACGCTCGACCGAGGGCCCCCGCGCGCGAGGGGTCCCCGTCCCGCAGGGACGGGGTTTCGCGCG
>JBDTMY010000027.1:0-6173 GCA_039934015.1 Chloroflexota bacterium
GTTTAGGGCTGGATCGGGCAGCTGGGCGAGGCGGAAACCCGCCGGGTCTGGCCCAGATGCACCATGGAATGCGCCTAGAAGAAGCGCAGCGCCCTAACTCGCGGTGAGCGGTCTGGCTTCGACCGCCGCCTTCAGCCGGTGCAGTTCTTTGGCCATCCCCTGTTTCGCTTCGCCCGCAAATAGCGACTCGACAAACCGCAGGACTCCACGAAGTCGGAAGGATCCACCGTAGGTCGCTCGGGTCTGCTCGGGCCCAAGGGGCTCGAGCTCGAGCGTGAGGTCGCCGGTGAAGGGCGATCCGGCGCCGGGGCGCCAGGTGATGCGACGACCGGGGTCTGCGGCGACGACCTCGAACTCCGCGTCGCTCGCCCACGGGCCCATCCGCATGCGCTCCCGGCCGCGGTCGCCGACCTGCGATCCGGTGCCCCGAAGGCGCTCCGCGGACATGACACTCATCCACTCCGGATGGCGCGCAATCTCGGCGGCATAGGACCAAATCTCGTCGGCAGGTCGATCGATCGTGAGCTCGGCACGGACCTTGATCACCGTTCCCTCCCATTGCGAGTGCTGCGAACAAAGCATCTGGATCGGCGGCGATCATAGCCAGACCAGGCGCCGGGCAGGGAGGAGCGCGGACAGGTGCAGCTTCGACCTTGAACACGCTTCGGCAGAGCGGAACGGCCCCGCGATCACCCTAGCGCCACACGCTGCCGGTAGCTCGTCATGCAGCGCGCGGATGTCACGTCGTTCGAAACCGAGCGCGCCATTCTCAGATGTCCCTCGGCGGCGAGTCAGGTCATCTTCCGTAGAAATCAGGTGGTCATTCCGAGCACGGAGCACCAGTGACCTGACTACCGATCGGGTCGCTTAACGCTCTCGCAGTTCGGCGAATCGGTCGAATTGCTTCGGATCTGTTGGGGAGAGAGGATTCGAACCTCTGATTGGCTGATCCAGAATCAGCTGCCTTACCGCTTGGCCACTCCCCAGCGGACTGTCAACGAAGTTTAGCGGAGCCGCTCGAACTGGCCGCCTTCTTCTTCCCTCACCCAGGTGTCGACCTGAGCGCGGTCACCGTGGTGATCAGCAGCGGCAACAGCACGAATGGTGCGAAGAACGGCATCGCGCCGAAGCTGATCAGCACGGTCGACTCGAGCAGGAGAGCGGTGACGATGAGCGCCGTTCCGCCTTCGCCCGCCATCCTCCGGCGAACACCGATGTAGCCGATCAGCGGCGCGACTGACCACACAGCGACCGCGAGGAACGGCAGCGGCCAGATCGGCTGCGACTGGAAGAGGCTCGTTCGTTCGCAGATCGTCGGACCCGGAGTCGCGAGCTGCCCGGGCACGGTGCTCGTCGCGGTGACCCTGCAGGACCCCTGGATCGGCGCGAAGAGGAAGAGCACTCCCATCGTGACGCCCAGCACGGCGGTCACGAACGCCGCGCGCTCAGCGAGCCGATGGCGAGGCACGAATTCACCGTACCCTATGCCCATGGCCCCACGCCTTCCGAGACCGCGAAACGATCTCGCCGCGTTCCCGCCGTACCGGACCGGGCAGCAGGTCAAAGCCGATGTGCGGCTCAACGCGAACGAGTGGGCGGAGCCAAATCGGGCTGGGGACTGGCTGACTCCGGAGGAGCTCGACGCGGTCCTGCTCAACCGCTATCCGACCTCGGCCATCGATCTGCGCGGGCTGCTCGCGGAGCGCTACCACGTCGACCCTGATCAGCTCGTCCTGGGCAACGGGAGCAACGAGGTCCTGCTCAACACATTCCTCGTCTTCGGCGGCCACGGGCGCAAGACGTTGCTCTTCCAACCGACGTACTCGATGCACGACCGGCTGTCGGTCATCGCCGGCGGCACGGTCGTCAATGAGATCGTCGGGCTCCCGTATGACATCACGCGCGAACGCGCGCTAGCGACGGCAGCGAAGGCGCGCGCGGACATCGTCGTCTTCACGACGCCGAACAATCCGACCGGCAATGAGATCCCGTTCGATGCGATCCTCGCGGTAGCAGAAGCGCAGCCTGACGCGCTCGTGCTCGTGGACGAGGCCTACAGCGACTTCGCCGGCGTGACGCTGCTGCCGGAGCTCGCAACACACCCGAACATGGTCATCAGCAAGACGTTCTCGAAGGTGCGCGCAGCTGCCGGTCTACGCGTCGGCATCCTCGTGACGCATCCGGCGGTCGCCGACCTCTTCCGCGCCGTTCAGCTCCCGTACAACGTCAGCTCGCTCACGCACGCGGTCGCGACGAAGATCGCCAAGGACGACGCCGCCGTCTCGCGGCGCGTCGAGCAGTGTCACCACGAACGTGCGCGTGTCTACGCCGCGCTGAAGAAGATCCGGGCGGTCGAGGTCTTTCCGTCGGTGACGAACTTCGTCTTGTTCCGCATGAAGGAGCTGCCGGCGACGGTGCACGCGCGCTTCGTGGAGCAGGGGGTCCTCATCCGCGACATCTCGATGTGGCCAGGCTGCGACGGTTGCCTGCGGGTCTCGATCGGCACTCCGGCGGAGAACGATCGGTTCATCGGCGCTCTCGACCACGTCTTCGCGGCGGCGCCCGCATAGCGACCCTTCTCATCGACGCGTCGAGCCTTGCGTACCGGGCATATCACGCGATGCCCGAAGTGCGTGCGCCGGACGGCACGCTGGTCAACGCCATCGTGGGCTTCTTGAACTTCATCGAGCGTCTGCTCCACGACCGCAAGCCGACGCGCCTGTTCATCGCGTTCGAGTTCGGTGAAGACTGGCGGCCCCAATTCCGCGTGAAGCTCCTGCCGGAGTACAAGAGCGCTCGGGTTGCGACGGGCGACGAGCCGCCTGACGAGGTCGGGCCGCAGATCCTCATCATCGAGGAGCTCCTGCGTGCGCTCGGCATCTCGACCGCGAACGCGACCGAGTGCGAGGCCGAAGACGTGATCGCCACGCTCACGACCAGGATCGAGGGTCCGATCGAGATCGTGAGCGGAGACCGCGATCTGTACACGCTGGTGCGCGATCCGCGCATCCGTGTCCTGTTCACGGTCAAGGGCGTCAGCGAGCTTGCGGCCGTGGATCAGGCGTGGATCACATCCAAGTACGGCATCCCGGGCGACCGCTACCTGGATTACGCGATCCTGCGCGGCGATCCGTCCGACGGACTACCGGGCGTGCGCGGGATCGGCGAGAAGACCGCGTCGCAGCTGCTCGCGAAGTACGGTTCGCTCGACGGGATCCTCGCAGCGAAAGACCTTTCACCGACGATCCGCGCCAAGCTGAACGCCTCGAAGGACTACGTCATCGCCGCGCGCACCGTCGTCGGGCCTGTCCTGAACTGCGAGATCAAGGTCACCGGAGACGGCTCCGTCCCGAAAGCCCCGCCCGAACCGATGCACATCGCGGCACTTGCGCAGCGCTACGGCGTCGAGGCCTCGGTGCGCCGCGTCGTCGATGCGCTGAAGGCGTGAGGTCCTTCGACCTTCTGCGCCGCGCGGTGCGCGCGACCCGTACCATCGCGCCGTGATCGTTTATCCCGCGATCGACATCTACGGCGGCCGCGTCGTCCGCATGACGCGCGGCGACTTCTCGACGGTCGAGGAGGTGGCGCCCTCGCCGCTCGAGGCGGCCAACCGGCTGGTCAAGGAGGGCGCCGAGTGGCTGCACATCGTCGACATCGACGGTGCGCGGACCGGTGAGCCGGCCAATCTCGAGGCTATCCGGCAGATCGCGAACCGTTTCACGGTCAAGATCCAGGCGGGCGGTGGGATCCGGGACTTCGACACCGCCGAGGCGTTCGCGGAGGCGGGCGCGTCCCGGATCATCGTCGGCACCGCGGCCATCGAGGACCCCGAGCTCATCGGGCGCCTCGTCGACCGGCACGCCGACGGTATGGCGGTCGCGGTCGACGCGCGCAACGGGATGGTGATGACGGCGGGCTGGACGGAGACCAGCGAGGTGCGTGCCGTCGACCTCATGCAGAAGCTCGCTGTGACCGGCGTGCCTTCGGTCATCTACACCAACGTGTCGGTCGACGGGACGCTGCAGGGCCCGGATCTCGCGGGCCTCGAAGCGGTCGCGCGCGCTTTCGGCGGCGACGTCATCTACTCGGGCGGCGTCGGCTCGCTGGATGACATCCGCGCCGTCGCGAGGCTCCGACATCGCGGTCTGCGCGGCGTGGTCGTCGGCCGTGCGCTGTACCTCGGCCGCTTCTCGCTACACGACGCGATCGCCGCGGCCAAAAGCGACCTTGGCCCGCGTCTTGCGTAGCCGCCCGGCATGTATCTGTCGGCGGACATGGCGTTCAGCATCGGCCTCTTCGCCGGGTGGCTCGCGCTCGTGGTCTGGCTCGTGTGGCCGGACCCGCACTGTGCGTGCTGCGTCAAACGATTGGCCGAGCAGATCCACGACCGCTCCGTCTAAGGCTCCGTCCAGCCAGGCACCTGATCCCGCTCGGGCTCGGTAGGCGCGAGCAGGAAGATCCAGATGTCCCAGGCGACGTGGCTGGTGATGAGGGCGGGCATGCTCATACCGATCGCCCGGAGTAGCCCCCAGTAGACCCCCGCGACGGTCGCAGCGCCGATCAGCGTCGCATTCCCCGTGACCAGATGCACGCCTCCGTACGCCAGCGCCGCGCCGGGCGCGCCGATGCGTCGCTGCACGAAGCCGCGCCAGAACAGCTCCTCCGCCGGCCCGATGATCGTCGCGAGCCGCGTGGCGATCTCCGCCTTTGGCCGCAGCGAGCGGAGCGCGTAGATGTCGCCGATCTCCTGGCTGCCCTTCGGCATGACCGCGCGCGCCATCCGATCACCGCCCTGGAAGATGACGTAGAGACCGGCAGCCGATAGCAGTCCGAGCGCGACGTCGCGCTCGCGAAAGCGCAGTCGGCGCAGGTCGGCGTCGTTGCCCAGCGCCATGGTGCCGAGCACCAGACCGGTCAGCGTCATGCGCTCCCAGAACCGCGCGCGCGCACCGCGGAACGTGAACGCGAACAGCCCGAACGCCACCGCCAGGCCGATGGCGGTCACGGGCTTCAACGAGCGGCGGCGACGGCGGCGATGATCAGCCCGGCGACCATGAGATAGCCGAACGCGGCATGCAGCTGCGCGGTCTGCAGGTCGATCATCGCGATGGCGCGCTGCTGACCGCTCGCGCCGAATTCCGCACTGCGGATCTGGCGCACCAGCAGCGGCAGCGAGAGGATCGCGAGCAGGCTCCATGTCGGAAGGAGGTCCGCGAGCACCGCGACCGTGAGCGCGATGTATGCGCCGACGACGAGCGCGAGATACAGCCAGTGCGCGGCCTGCCGGCCCATGCGGACCGAGAACGTCCGCGCACCGGCCCTCGCGTCCTCGCTGATGTCGCGCCACTCGTTGCCGTGCAGGATCGCCGCAACGAGGAACCCGACGGGAATGCTGATCGCCAGCGCGCTCCAGTCCACTGTTCCGGTGATCACGTAGTACGAGCCGACCACCATGAGCGGACCCATGAGCAGGAAGACAAGCGGGATCCCGAAGGGGCTGAACTTGTACTGGAACGGCGGCGCCGTGTAGGTGTAGCCACCGATGAGTCCAATGAGGCCGAGCGCGACGACCGGCCAGCCGCGGACCGAGACCAGGTACATGCCGAGGACGAACGCGACCGCGAACGCGGCAACGGCCATGACGTACGCCTCGCGGTCCGTGATGCGTCCCTTCACGATCGCGTGGCTCGCGCGTGGCGAAACGATGGTGTCCACGCCCTTGCGCACGTCGTAGATCTCGTTGGTGACGTTCGTTCCGATGTGGAGCAGGACGCCCGCGATCAGCGAGACGAGGAACAGCGTCCAGTCGAACCTGCCTTCCACGGCGGCGAGCGCGCCGCCCACCGCGACCGGCACGGTCGACGCCGTGAACGAGAACGGCCGCGCGATCTCCCAATACGCGCCGATGCGGTCCCCCAGGCTCGCACCCACGCTCTTCTGCTGCGCGCCGAGCGCGGCGCGCGTCGCCACCGTGCCCGCTTCGCCACTGCCGTACGCGACTGCGGCGTCGAGCACGGCCGCGACCTGATCTTCGTCCTGCACGACCGGCTGCAGGATCGGCAGGTCCATGCCCGCTTCGTGGTACTCCCACGCGCGATCGGCGACCTCGCGTCGCGTTCCGCAGACGATGAACGCGTCGAGCAGCTCGTCCGGGATGAGCCCGCCGGCCGTGG
>JBDTMY010000028.1:0-7138 GCA_039934015.1 Chloroflexota bacterium
CAAGCTCGATGAGCTGCTGCGCGCGACACCGAACGCGCGCAAGGAATTCATGGAGAGCGCCCGCGCCCGCGCCCGCGCGGTCCGGGACGGCCAACGCGGCAACGGCAACCAGAATTAGCTGGGGAACGAGAGCTAGTCGGCGAAGAGCATCGGATCCGCGGCCGGGCGCGGGACGTCTGGCCAGTACGGATCGTCGGAGAGCTTCACGAGCTCCTCGCCGCCTTTGGACGAGTAAGACAGATCCTCGCGTTCGAGACGAAAGGTGCCGTCAGCGCGCGAGGTGCAGTGGACCAGTGCCCCCGACCGCGTGCGGTACGTACCGGGTGTCATCGCTGCCGTCATCGACTTCCTCCCTGATCAGCTGCTCGAGGAATACCCCGCCCGTCGGGATCCAACGGTGTTCGCCATCGGCGGCGAAGCCATCGCAGTAACCGAACGTGCCGTGATGCATGACGATCCCGCCGACCCCGCCGCGCGACCGCGTCGCGAGATGTGTGGCGCTGCGGCATTCGAAGTGGATGACCGTCGACATGACGCGCCTCCCCTGACAACGTCCGCGACCCGGCAAGTGTCTCTCCGGTAACTGTGAGGATACGGACACGTGACGACGGTTCAACGGCCAAATGGCCTTCGCTCGCGTGCGTCCTCTGCGACCAAGCGAGCAGGCTCGCCTTGACCGTCGCGAATCTCTTGGTCTAGCTGAACACGCAGAGCGCGCCCCTGCGGCACACGAGCTTCGCGGGCAAGCCGCCCGCGAGGACGCCGTCCGCGTGCACCGCCACCGGTCCATCCGACGACAGCTCGATCCGCGCGCCGCGGTATGCCACCGGTTTTGATGGCAGTCGGCCGCCGCGCCATAACGTGATGAACGAACGCACCAGCGCGACGCGGCCGACGCGCGGGAACACCGCGACATCGAGGAGGCCGTCGGTCATGCTGACGCGCGGAAGGATCTCGAGCGCGAAGCCGTAGTAGGGACTGTTCAGCACGAGGACCTGCAACGCGCGTTGGCGGTCCTCGCGGCCGTCCACGTTTATCGAAACGCGAAACGAGCGGAGCGTCACCAGCCGGAGCGCGCGTCGCAGCGCCCTGCGCCAATTGCCGCGTTCCGCGTGGCGCGCCGCGCCGAAGATCTCGGCATCGAGTCCAACGCCCGCGGTCTCGAAGAAGATCTTCTCGCGCACTTCCCCCGCATCGGCATGTTGCACGCGGCGCCGGGCGATGACTTCCGCCGCCTTCACGGGCTCGAGCGGCAGACCAAGCCCGTGCGCGATGTTCATCACACTCCCGAACGGAAGGATCCCGAGGACGACTCCGGTGTCCAGCAGCGCCGCGGCCGCGGGAGCCACGGTGCCGTCGCCGCCGGCGACGATGCACGCCTCGTAGCCCTGCTCGACGGCGCGCCGCGCGAGATCCGCCGAGGTCGGCGACTCGGGACCTGTCTCCAGGCGGTCGAGCACGAATCCGGCGTCCCGAAGGATCACCTCGCAGCGACCCAGGTCTTCCGGCTGGGCCTTCCCGCTGCGGGTGCCGGCAGACGGGTTCACGACGAGCATTGCGCGCGCGCGCAACCGTGCGTCAGTCAGGTCTTGCTCCGTCATTCACGTGTTACCGTGACGAAAGGCTCATGCGTGGCCGTCGCGCGCGGAGGTACTGGGCTCAGCGGGGAGAGGGAATATGTCGTCAAAGGGTGGATTGATCCACTACGTATGCATCGCAGATGCCCACGCGTCGCGTGAGAGCAGGTCCAAGTCCGACACACTGACCGTGATCTCCAACAAATGGGCGTTCTGCGGGTTCGACGCGCGGGCCGAGGGGCACCAGTGGGAGGAGACCGAGGGCCTCACGATCGAGGTCCTGCGCTCGGGCCTTCCGCAGGGCCGCCTCGCCAAGCTTCCCGCCGAGGACCGCAGCCGCTAATCAGCCGCGCGGTCCACGGACCCTGCGAAAGACGACCACCGCCCCACCGTCGGGAGCCTTGAATTCCACCATTTCCGCGGTCGCATGCCACCAGCTGCCTTTACGCGGGCCGCTCGCGAGCTTGAACCGCAGGGATGCCGGTCTGCCCCGCGCCGCGCGAGCCAGCGGCGTCCCATCCGCCGGCAACCTGACGCCGCGCTCGTCCTGGTAGAGCGCCGCGGTGAAGGTGCGCTGGAACGCCGGGTTCGCGAGGAGCACGCGGGCGTCACGGTTCACGACGACGGCCGGATCCTTTCCGACGAGCGACTCCAGCAGCTTCGCCCGTGTCCGGAGCGCGTCGCGGTGTTCCTCCTGGGCGAGCCGCTCGAGCTCGCGGGCCGCGGTGGAGCGCTCATCGAACTCCTGGCTCATCGCGGCGACCGCGAGGCCGGCCCGGTTCTCGACGCGGAATTTCAGGAAGAGCCGCGAGATGTGCGCTTTGACGGCCTGCTCGCCGATCCCCATGTCTTCGGCGATCGCTTTATTGGCGAGACCGGCGACCACGCGTTTCAGCACGTCGCGTTCACGCGGGGTGATGTTCGAAAGAGAGCTTCGTGACGCTACGTTCGTATACGGACCTTCTGGGTTCTTTCGTTACGGACCATCAAACGAGTCTAGTGAACACGACCAATCATGACCGATGTGCAGAATCGCTTGCCGCTCCAGGTGGCCCTGGTCGTACGGCCGCCTCTAACGGGGGTGGTCGCGCTGGCGCTGACCCATATCCGTGCCGTTCCAGTCGAGATGCAGATCGGAGACGTCGGCAAGGCCGGCTGTGACTTCGCCGTACTGGACGAAGCTGCGGCCGATGGCGGGCTCCGCGACGCGATCACGGAAATGGTCAAGTCGAATCGACCCGTGCTCGTGCTCACGCGCAGTCACGGAATGCAGGGAGCCCTGAACGCGATCGGCATGGGCGCGACGGAGATCCTGCGCGTTCCGTTCGATCCGGCAGAGTTCGTCATCCGCGCGAGTCAGGCGATCCACCGGGCCACCGGTCGTCTTCCTGAGCTCGATGGCAACGTCAAGGTCGGCAAGCTGCACGTCGATGTCGGCAGCGGCCACATCGCGCTGAACGGCAGCGCACCCCACCTGACGCCGCTCGAGCGCGGCCTGCTTTACGTGCTCATCGCGAACGCCGGCCGCGTCGTGTCCCGCGAGGAGATCATCGACGTCGTCTGGGGCGCCGACGCCGAGCCGAACAGCAACCTCGTCGACCGCCACATCCGTGACCTGCGCCGCAAGCTTCAGGACGACTGGCGTCGGCCGAACATCCTCGCCACGATACGTGGCCAGGGCTACATGGTGCCGATCACCGACTAGACCCGCCCCAGTCCTTAATCAACTCATAAGTTGCGCCCAGGACCCGGGCCTAGACTGGGCCGACCGTATGACGCTCTCGAGGTCCGATCGCCCCTACGGTCAATTCCCGCGAGGCGATACGCCGGAGTCCGCCCCGACGCCCGAGCCTCTGCGGCGGATCCCATTCCGCGAGCGCATCGCTCGTCGTCTGCGCGCCCCCCTTGCGCTCGTGGCGCTCCTCGCGCTCAGCTGGTATCTCGTTTCGGCCGTCCAGACGGGCGGCCTTGTAGCGCTGCGCGCGCAGGAGGAGCAGCCGACCCCCGAGCCGACTCCGCTGCTCGCGGTGGCCGTCTATCAGCACGTCGCGCCGTCTGTCGTGCAGGTCACCGCCAGGGGCGCCACCGGCGAGGCCAACACCGGAGCGGGCGTGATCGTGGACGAGATGGCGAACATCCTGACCAGCCTGCACATCATCGAAGGGGCGTCCGGCATCACGGTCAAGTTCAGCGACGGCACGAGCTCCCCGGTCGAAGTCGTCGCGCGCCTCCCCGATCGCGATATCGCGGTGCTCCGCGCTCTCGCGCCACCGGATCAGTTCCAGCCGGCGACGCTCGGGAATCCCGGCCGCCTTTCGGTCGGCGATCACGCCTTCGTGATCGGGCATCCGTTCGGGCTCACCGGCTCCCTGTCGACCGGTGTCATATCCGGCCTCGATCGCGCGATGAACGCGCCCGGACTGTCGCAACCGATCACCGGGCTCATCCAGTTCGACGCCGCGGTGAACCCGGGAAACTCAGGCGGGCCGCTGGTCGATCAGAACGGAGATGTCGTGGGTATCGTCACCGGGCTGGTGAATCCAGCGGGTAAGGTGTTCAGCGGGGTGGGCTTCGCGGTCACCATCGACGCGGCATCGGCCGGGCTCGGCATCCCACCGGACTAGGAAGGAAAAGCAATGACGACGAGTGTCCGTCCCGGCAGTCAGATGGAGCGCCTGCTCTTCGAGATCAAGAAGGTCATCGTCGGTCAGGATCACCTGCTCGAGCGGATGATCGTCGCGCTCCTCGCTCGCGGCCATCTTCTCGTGGAAGGCGTTCCCGGCCTGGCAAAGACGCTCGCCGTGAAGACCGTCGCCCAGGCGATCAGCGGCGAGTTCAAGCGCATCCAGTTCACGCCGGACCTCGTGCCCGCCGACCTCGTCGGAACCCGCATCTACAACCAGAAGAACGGCGAGTTCCAGACCTCGCTGGGCCCCGTCTTCACCAACCTGCTGCTCGCGGACGAGATCAACCGCGCGCCGGCGAAGGTCCAGAGCGCCCTCCTTGAGGTCATGCAGGAGCGCCAGGTCACGATCGGCCGCGAGACGCATCGCGTTCCGGATCCATTCCTCGTCATGGCGACGCAGAACCCGATCGAGACCGAAGGCACGTACGCGCTGCCCGAGGCGCAGGTGGACCGCTTCATGTTGAAGGTCCTCATCACGTATCCGAGCGAGATGGACGAGTTCGTCGTGGTCGAGCGCATGACCAGTCCGCTCACCGCGGTGCAGGCGGTCCTGACGGCCGAGCAGCTCATCGCGCTGCAGCGCGAGGTGGACAAGGTCTTCGTCGACCCGGTGCTGATGGAGTACGTGGTCCGGCTCGTGACCGCAACTCGACAGCCCAAGGACTACGGGATCCCCGACATCGCGAAATACATCACCTACGGCGGGAGCCCGCGCGCGTCGATCAACATCGTGCTGACCGCGCGCGCTCTCGCGTTCATGCGCGGCCGCAGCTACGTGCTCGCGCAGGACATCGCCGACCTGGCGGTCGACGTGCTCCGTCACCGCATCGTGCTGTCGTACGAGGCGCTCTCGGACGACGTCACGCCGGACACCATCGTCGCGAAGGTGATGGAGCGCATCCCGGTGCCGACCGCGCCGATGCAGGGACATGCTCTCGTCCGCTAGCACGCCGGAGCGCACGCTCCGCCGTCTCGACTGGACGATCGTCCGACGCTTGGACGGTCTGCTTCAGGGCGACTATCGAACGATCTTCCGCGGGCAGGGCCTGGACCTCGCGGATATCCGCGAGTACGTGCCTGGTGACGATGTGCGCAACATCGACTGGAACGTGACCGCGCGGCTCGACCTCCCACACGTCCGCGAGTACCTCGAGGACCGCGAGATCACCGCGCACTTCCTTCTCGACCTGTCACCGTCGGTCGATTTCGGCACCGCGAGCGCCCTCAAGCGCGACCTGCTCGTCGACTTCGTCGGCGTCGTCGCGCGCCTGCTCACGGGACATGGCAACCGCGTCGGCGCGATCCTCTACGGAAAGCAGGTCGAGAAGGTCGTCCCGGCCCGCGGGGGCCGGATGCAGGTCCTGCGTCTGATCGACGAGCTGCAGCGGCGGCCGCGTCTCGAGAGCTCACCCGCGACGTCACTCGCGGAGCTCATCGAGACCGCGCTCCGTTCGATCAAGCGGCGCTCGCTCGTCTTCATCGTGTCCGACTTCTTCACGATGCCCGGCTGGGAGAAGCCGCTCGGCCTTCTCGCGCGCCGCCACGAGACGCTCGCGATCCGGTTGACCGATCCGCGCGAGCGCGAGCTTCCCGACATAGGGTTCGTGATCATGACCGACTCGGAGACGGGCGAGGCGCTCCACGTCGACACGCACGACGCCCGGTTCCGCAAGCGCTTCGCAGAGGTCGTGGACCGCCGCGAGCGAATGCTCGGCGCCGCGTTCCGCCGCGCCGGCGTCGACACGCTCGAGCTCTCGACCGAAGAGGACCTCGTGCGCTCGGTGGTGCGCTTCGCCGCGACGCGCAAGCTGAGGCGGGCACGCCAGCGCGCGATGGGGCATGCGTCATGACGTTCCTCTTCCCGATCGGCCTGTGGCTCACGCTCGTCGTGCCGATCCTCATCGGCCTCTACATCTGGGCCCAGCGCCGCCGTCAGAAGTACGCGCTGCGCTACGCGAGCCTCTCGCTCGTGAAGGAGGCGATGGGCCGCGGCCCAGGGATCCGCCGGCACATCCCGCCCGCGCTGTTCCTGATGGCGCTGTTCTTCATGACCGCCGCGGTCGCGCGTCCGGTCACGGTCATCTCGGCGCCGCTGGAGGAGGGCGTGGTCATCCTCGCGATCGACGTCTCCGGGAGCATGCTGGCCGAAGACCTGAAGCCGAACCGGATGGAGGCCGCGAAGGAAGCCGCGAAGGCCTTCGTCGCCCGCCAGGGCGAGGACGTCTCGGTGGGCATCGTGTCGTTCTCCGGCGACGCCTCGCTCGTGCAGTCGCCCACGACAGACCACGACCTCGTGATGAAGGCGATCGACCGGCTGCGGCCTCAGCGCGCGACCGCCATCGGCCGCGGCATCCTGGCGTCACTCGACGCGATCTTCGAGAACGACGAGGAGATCCCGCCGAGCGTGCAGGCGCTGCAGGCGCTCGAGCAGCGCGGCGGTCAGGCGCGGCCCGCGTCGACACCACCGCCTGGCGGCACGCTCAACGCGCCGGCGACGATCATCCTGCTGTCTGACGGGCAGAACAACCAGTTCCCCGCGCCGCTGCAGATCATCGACGCGGCGATCAGCCGCGGCATCCGCGTCTACACCGTCGGCGTCGGCAGCGCGGAGGGAACCATCCTCCGCCTGCAGGGCCGCCAGATCCGCACGCGGCTCGACGAAGCGACGCTGAAACAGATCGCATCGCTCACGGACGCGGAGTACTACAACGCCTCGAACAGCGCTGACCTGCGCAAGGTCTACGAGCAGCTCTCGACACAGCTGGTGCTGCGTGAGCAGAAGACCGAGGTGACCGCGTACCTCACCGCTCTTGCGGCGGTGCTGTCGATCCTCGCCGGGGCTTTCTCGCTGCTCTGGTTCAATCGCCTCCCGTAG
>JBDTMY010000029.1:0-6421 GCA_039934015.1 Chloroflexota bacterium
CTGGTAGAGGAGCGCGTGGTCGCTCCCCCGAAGGGACGCGGCGTTACACGGGCGCCGCGCGAGCCGATCGCGCTGAACGAGGTGCCGGCCGACGCGGAGCAGCGCATCCCGACTGGTCTGGGCGAATTCGATCGCGTTCTCGGTGGCGGCATCGTGCGCGGATCGCTCGTGCTTCTCGGTGGCGACCCCGGGATCGGGAAGAGCTCACTCCTGATGCAGGCGTCGGCGTCGCTCGCACAGCGCGGCACTGTCCTTTATGTATCGGGCGAGGAGTCCGCGGCACAGATCAAGCTGCGTGCGCGGCGCTTCGGCATCGAGGGCGGCAGCATCCTCGTACTGGGCGAGACCGATCTCGGAACGGTCATCGAGGCGATCCGCAAGGTGCGGCCGATCTTCACGGTCATCGATTCGATCCAGACGATGTCGTCGGATGTCATCGCCTCGGCCGCGGGTGGTGTCTCGCAGCTGCGCGAATGCACGGCGCGTCTCCTGGAGGTCGCGAAGGGCGACGACGTGCCGATCTTCCTCGTCGGTCACGTCACGAAGGAAGGCGCGGTCGCGGGCCCGCGCGTGCTGGAGCACATCGTCGACGCCGTCCTCTATCTCGAAGGCGAGAGGTTCCACGCTTTCCGGATCCTTCGCGCCACGAAGAACCGCTTCGGCTCGACCGACGAGGTCGGTGTCTTCGAGATGGGGGAGTTCGGCCTGCGCGAGGTGACCAATCCATCGGAGGTCTTCCTCGAGGAGCGCAGCCGCGGTGTTGCCGGCAGTGTCATCGTGCCCACGGTCGAAGGCACGCGCCCACTGCTCGTCGAGGTGCAGGCACTCGTCACGCCCACCAGCTTCGGCCTGCCGCGCCGCACCGTGAACGGCGCCGATCCGCAGCGCGTCGCGGTGCTGCTCGCGGTGCTCGCGAAGCGCGCGGGTCTGTCGCTCGGGGCGCACGATGTGTACGTGAATCTCGTCGGCGGCCTGAGAGTACGTGAGCCCGCCGCCGACCTCGCTCTCGCGGTCGCGCTCGCGTCAGCGCTGCGGGACAAGCCGGCCGATCCGCGCACGGTGTTCGTCGGCGAGCTCGGTCTGGGTGGCGAGCTGCGCCGCGTTCAGCGCGTCGCGGCTCGCCTGAAAGAGGCGCAGCGGCTTGGCTTCGAGCGCGCGCTCGTTCCGCAGGCGAGCCTCAAGGATCTCAACGGGACCGGACTGGAGGTCGTCGGCGCCTCGACCCTGCGCGAGGCACTGATGCGCTCGGGCATCGCCGACCCCTAGCCTCCGGTATCTAGACTCGTCTTGTGATCCAGCTCATCTCATCCCGGCGTCGCGTCACCGTCGGCGGCCACATCTTCATCGGCCGGACGGACCGCTCGCCGCACATATATAGAAAGGAGCGAGCACAGTGGCTTTCATCCGTCTCGGAGCAGCACTCATTGGCTGGTTCTTCGGTTTCTTCCTCGGCGCTTCATTGCTCGAGGTCAGCCGCGTCACGCCGGTCAGCAACCAGGTCCTCGTCGTCTTTCTTCTCGCGACCGCGTGCGCGATCCTCGGGTGGCTCGGCGCACCCTATGTCACGATTCTTCCGGCGCGGATCATCAAGGCACGGCTTCAGGCGACTTCGGCCGGTGACCTGGTCGGTGCCGCATTCGGGGGTGGCGTCGGGCTGATCCTGGGGCTGTTCCTCGCCCTGCCCCTGTCCTTCCTACCGGATAACTTCGGGCGCTTCGCACCGATCATCGGCGCGATCGCGCTGGGCGCCATCGGTGCCGCCGCGGGCACGATCAAGCGCGAAGAGCTCGCCGCGCTCGCGCGCGAGATCCGGCAGGGCCGACGCGAGCGGGTCGCGGGCACCGAGCGCGCGCTCCTCGATACCTCGGTGATCATCGACGGACGCGTCGCCGACGTCGTGAAGAGCGGCTTCATTCGCGGAACGCTGGTGGTGCCGCGCTTCATCCTCGCGGAGCTGCAGTTCTTCGCGGACTCTCCCGACAACTCAAAGCGCGAACGCGGGCGGCGCGGGCTCGAGATGCTGTCGCGAATGCAGAAGGAGGCCACCGTCCTCATCGAGCTGCTCGATGCCGATCCCGTCGCGGCCGGCGCGGACGGAAAGCTTGTCGCGCTCGCGCGCCAGCTGGGGGTCCCGATCATGACCAACGACTACGGGCTCAACCGCGTGGCCGAGCTGCAGGGGGTCACGGTCCTCAACGTCAACGACCTCGCGAAAGCGGTGCGGCCGGTGGTCCTCCCGTCCGAGGAGATCACCGTGCGGATCACACAGGAGGGAAAGGAGCCAGGGCAGGGCCTCGGCTACCTCGAGGACGGCACGATGGTCGTCGTCGAGAACGGTGGTCGCCACATCAACACCGAGCTCACCGTCACCGTGATGCGCGTACTGCAGACCGTCGGCGGCCGGATGATCTTCGCGCAGCCGAAAGGCGAGATCGTCGAGGCGCGCCGCCCGAGGGCCGCAAGTCATTAGGTGACGGCGGTCCTCGCCATACTCGCCGCCGGCAGCTCATCGCGCGCCGGACTCGACAAGGTGCTCGCCGATCTCGGAGGGCACCCGGTGCTTCTCTGGTCCTTGCAGTCGGGGCAGGTCGCCGGCTGCTTCCGCGAGGTCCTCGTCGTGGCCCCGGCCGAGAAGCTGGCCGCGGTCGCGGCTCTCACACAAGGTCGCGACAGCGTGCGTGTGATCAGTGGCGGTGCGACCCGCACAGCGTCAGCGTGGGCCGCGCTCGATGCTGCCGGCGACGCCGACGTGATCGCGATCCACGACGCCGCGCGGCCGTTCGTCCCACCGAGCCTCTTTCAACGTTGCGTCGAGATCGCGCGGGCCGAGGGCTCGGCCGTAGCGGGGCTGCCACTCGCCGACACGGTCCGCCGTGCCAATGAAGTGGGCGCTGCGAGGGAGGAGATCGAGCGGGAGGGGCTCTGGGCGGCGCAGACGCCACAGGTCTTCCGTCGCGGTGTGCTGGAGCGGGCCCGGGCCGCCGTCGGCGACCGCACGTTCAGCGACGACGCCGCGGCGGTCGTTGCCGCGGGCCTGCCGGTGAAGATGGTCCCCGGCGAGCGCCGCAATCTGAAGATCACGACGTTCGAGGACCTCGGGTACGCGCGGGAGCTCGTCGCGAAGGGGCTGGTCGGACTGGCCGCCACGCAGGTTCCGAGATGACCGGCCCGCGGGCCGGCATCGGCTACGATATCCATCGTCTCGCGGCGGATCGCCGCCTCGTTCTCGGCGGTGTTGCGATCGAGCACCCGACCGGGCTCGCTGGTCACTCCGATGGCGACGTCCTACTTCACGCGCTCATGGACGCGCTCCTCGGTGCAGCGAATCTCGGGGATCTCGGACGGCACTTCCCGAGCGACGACCCGGCCCATGCCGGCGCCAGCAGTCTCGGACTGCTCAAGCGGGTTGGCGCACTCATCCGCGAGGCGGGCTTCGCAGTGGCGTCGCTGGACGCGACGGTCATCGCGCAGGCGCCGCGCCTCGCGCCGCACATCGGCGCGATGCGGGACGCCATCGCGGGCGCTCTCGCCATCGAGAGCGGACGTGTCAGCGTCAAGGCGACGACGAACGACGGCCTGGGGGTCGTCGGCTCCGGCGAAGCCATCGCGGCCCTCGCGATCGCGCTGCTCGACTAATTAAGGAGAGAGCCAATCACGGTCATGGCCCCGCCGGGTGTCCGGCTTTTCAACAGCGCGAGCCGGCAGATCGAGCCGTTCGTCCCGCTCGTTCCGGGCGTGGCGGGCATCTACGACTGCGGTCCGACCGTCTATGACTGGCAGACGATCGGCAACCTCTACCGCTACATCGTCTCGGACGTCGAGCGCCGGACCCTCGAATACCTCGGCTACCGGGTGAAGCAGGTCATGAACATCACCGACGTCGGCCACATTGTCGGCGACGTCGACCAGGGCGAGGATCGGATGATGCTCGCCGCCAAGCGCGAGGGCCGTGATCCCGAGACGCTGGCGCGCAAGTACACCGACCAATTCATGGCCGATCGCCGGAAGCTGAACATCCTCGAGCCCCACGTCATGCCGAAGGCGACCGATCACGTCCCGGAGATGATCGAGCTCATCAAGCTTCTGATAGACAAGGGTCACGCGTACGCCGCCGCCGATGGCGTCTACTTCGACATCGCGACCTTCCCCGGGTATGGGACGCGGCTCGCGAGCGAGCACACCGAAGACCTCGTCGCCGGCGCCCGTGTCGACGTGAATCCGAACAAGCGTCACCCGGCCGACTTCGCGCTCTGGCGCGCGGCAAAGGCACGCGATCTCCAGGTCTGGGACTCGCCGTGGGGTCGCGGCAATCCGGGCTGGCACATCGAGTGCTCCGCGATGTCGATGAAGTACCTCGGTGAGACGTTCGACATCCACTCGGGTGGTGAGGACAACCTCTTCCCTCATCACGAGTCCGAGATCGCGCAGTCCGAGGCAGCGACAGGGAAGCCGTTCGTCGGCTACTGGACGCACGTGCGCTTCCTCAAGGTCGACGGGGGCGCGATGCACAAGTCGGCGGGAAACGCGTACCTGTTGAAGGATCTCGAGGAGTGGGGCTTCGAGCCGCTCGCCTTCCGCATGCTGGTGCTGAACAACAAGTACCGACAGCCGCTCGACTTCACGCGCGCGGGCCTGGCCTCGGCGCAGAATCGGCTCGACCGTTGGCGCGGGAGCGTGCGCGACGCGTGGCAGGCGACCGGCGGTACACCGCTCGACGTCTCGCCGGATGATCCACGGCGCACCGCGTTCGTCGCCGCGCTGACCGACGATCTCAACACGCCGGCGGCGCTCGCGCAGGCCGAGGCGGTACTCGACCTGGCGGCGACCGGGGACGTTCCGACGAAGCGCCACGCGCTCGAGACGCTGTTCGACATGGACCAGGTCCTCGCCCTGTCGCTGCGCGAGCGCGCGAGCGACGCTGACCTTTCCGCTGAAGAGCGGGTCGCCCTCGCCGAACGAGACGAGGCACGAAAGACGGGTGACTACAAGCGCTCGGACGAGCTTCGCGCGGAGCTCGAGCGCAAATACGGGATCCGCGTGAAGGACACCAAGGACGGAACGCGCTGGGAGCGCGTCCGCAAGGGAGCATGAGCATGGAAGATTTCGAGAAGCGTCCCGACGATGCGCGGGCGCCTGAGAGTGGCCCGGCCGACAACGCGCCGCCCGAGGCCGGACCGAATCCGAACGAGCGCGCGATGCCATCCGGGCCGGGGGCGATCAGCGCCGACGATCTCGCGCGTCGCCGCCGTCGCGGACGGCGCGGGCGTGGCGGCGGGCAGCGGTTCGGCGCTCCGCAGCGTGCGCCGATGCCGCCGCGGCCGTTCGCGCCGCGCGGCACCATGGCTCCGCGACCGCCGATGCCTCCACGACCGATCGCGCCGCGCGACGATGAGGAGAACTCGCAGGCACGCGAGCTCGCGAACTACGAGCGCCGCCAGCAGGCTCAGCGTCAGCGCACGCAGGGCGGGTGGCGCGGCGGCAACCGCGGCTGGGTTCCCGGCGTCGGGGCCGGCAGCAGCGGCGGCGGGAACTTCTTTGCCGGCGGCGCGCGCGGCGGTCCGCGCCGTGGTCCGGTGGGACAGGCGCAGTACACCGAGACGATCCGTCGCGCGACCGCGGGTCCACGCACCTCGGCCGCGCCATCGCACGATGCCGGCGAGCCGATCGCCGGACCGCACGCCGTGATCGAGGCGATCCGCGCGGGTCGCGTGATCAAGCGCCTCTACATCTCCAACGAGCGCGGCACGCGCACCGGTCCGGTGAGCGAGCTCCTGACGGAAGCGCAGGAGCATCGCATCTTCGTGAGCTACGTGGACAAGCTCGAGGTCCAGCGGCTATCGCCCATCGAGAACCACCAGGGCGTCGTCGCGATCGTCGAAGGCAAGGCAGGCGTCGATCTCGACGAGCTGCTGCTCCATCTCGACGCGGTCTCCGAGCCGGCTCTCGTACTGGTCGTCGACTCCCTGCAGGATCCGCAGAACTTCGGCGTCCTGCTGCGCTCGGCGGAGGGCGCCGGCGTCGCCGGCGTCGTCATCCCACGGCACCGCGCCGTCGGCCTCACGCCGGCGGTCGCGAAGACGAGCGCGGGCGCGAGCGAGCACCTGATGATCGCCGACGTCGCGAACCTGCGGCAGGCCATCGACGCTCTTAAGGAAAAAGGCGTGTGGGTGATCGGCACCGACGAGACCGGCGACATGCTGTACGACGAGGTCGATTACCGCGGGCCGAGCGCGATCGTCATCGGCGGGGAGAGCGAGGGCATCCGCCGTCTGGTGCTCGAAGGCTGCGACCAGGTCGTGCGTATCCCGATGGAGGGACACGTAACCTCGCTCAACGCCGCCGCTGCCGGCACGGTGATGCTCTACGAGGCGCTGCGCCAGCGGCGCCGTGACGTCGCGCCACCTGACACGCGCACGGCGCG
>JBDTMY010000030.1:0-6469 GCA_039934015.1 Chloroflexota bacterium
GGCTCGCCCGCGACCGACTTCAGGCTGCCGTGGCCGGCGTGGTCGTGAGAGATCGTTACGAGGCCTGCCTCCGTGCGCGGGATGGCGTGCCCCGACGTCGGGTCGGGGGGGTCGGTCAGGACGATGCCTTCACGGCCGCGCATGCGGAAGCAAGCGTGTCCCAACCAAGTGAGATCCATCGGGGGCACCACAATACGCGAAACACCCCGGGAGGCCCTCGGGTAAGCGGTCTTGGAGGGGGTCTCTTGGCGCCATCGGAGGCCCTCGGCTGACGCGCACCGATCAAGAGGTCGTACAGCGGTGCCTCGCCGGTGATGCCGACGCCTTTTCCAGCCTCGTCGAACGTTACGGAGGCCGGGTGTACAACATCGCGCTGCGCATCACGTCCGATCCCGACGCGGCCTCCGACTGCGCGCAGGAGGCGTTCATCCGCGCGCACAAGGCGCTGCACCAGTACGACCCCGCGCTGCCCTTCGGTCCGTGGATCTTCCGCATCGCGACCAACGCGAGCCTCAATCATGTCCAGCGCTGGCACGCGCATCAGACGAAGGTCGAGGAGCTGCCGGACTCGCCGGCGCCGGAGGAGCTGGGGCCGGAGGCGTCAGCCCTGCGACGCGAAGCCGTCGCGGAGGTGGTCGCGGCGATGTCCGAGCTACCGCCGGCATACCGGGCGGCCCTCACGCTTCGTCACATGCAGCAGCTGTCCTATCAAGAGGTGGCCGACGCTCTGGGCATCCCGCTCGGCACCGTGAAGACCCACCTGCATCGTGCGCGCGCAGCACTCAAGGCGCGCCTCGCCGCGCGAAAGAGGGAGACGCAGGCATGAGTGAGCCGCGCGGACCGTTCGACCTCGCGCCTGAGGAGCTCGACCTGCATTACGTGCTGTCCGCGGTGCCGCCACTGGCGCCGCCGGTCGGCTTCCGTGACGCCGTGATGCGCCGCGTGGCGGAGCGGCGCGTCGGTTGGGAGCTGCTCGTCGCGGCCCTTCTCGCGCTACCGAGCCTCGCGTTCCTCGCGCGCCAGGTCGTCGAGAGCGGCGAGGACTTCGCGGCCGCGCTCGTGAACGTCCTCACGGCGGCCTCGAGCGACGCCGCCAGCGCGTCCTTCTTCATCGACGGCCTCACCGTGCTCGCCGTCGCGCTGGTCGGCGTGTCCTGCGTGATCGGAGCGCACGCGCTCATCGCGAGCATGCCCGATCGCCGCCGGGTGGTCCGATGACGCGACGCGATGTCATCGTCGTCCTGGGGACGCTGGTCGTGGCGGTGGGACTCAGCGCGATCCTGTTCGTCGGCGCGGCCGCGACGGCACCTGCCTCGGCTCCCGAGGCGGCGGCCAGGCCGCGTGTTTTCTTCGGCCCGCGCACCAGCCTTCCGCCAGGGCGCTCCATCGTCGACGCGCAGCTGCGCGTCGCGGGTCCGCTGCGGGCGATCGTTCCACTCCAGGGAGGTGTCTCCGACACCGCGCGCGACGCGGCCGGCCTGCTCCTCGTCCTCCTGCTGACCGCATCGACGCTCGTTCTCGCGAACGAGCAGGTCGTCGCGGTCTATCGCGCGTCGCTCGGCGGGTGGCGATCACAGGCGCGCGTTCTCGCGGCCGGATTCATCGTCCTCGGCCTCGCGCTCTCCACCGCCGCGCTCGCGTGGGTCGTTTACCTCAGCTTCGTGACCGGCGCGATGCGCGACGCGCCGTTCGGCGCCCCGGCGGCGCTCCAGATCGGCCTCACCGCGTTCGCGGTCGTGTGCGTCTTCGCGCTGCTCGCGCTGCTCGTCGGCTTCGCCGCCACCGCGTGGCGGCTGGGTGACGCATTGCTGCACACACGCGCGCTCTCGCGCTTCCAGACGCAGATCCCGGCGCCCGTCGTCGCGCTCGGCGGCGCCACCATCCTCTTCGTCATTTGGCAGATCCCCGCGCTCGGCGCCGTTGCGCTGACCGCGGTCGTCGCGTACGCGCTCGGCGCGGTCGTCACCGCACGTCTCATCAAGGAAGGGGTGTCCACATGACCGCTGCCAGCATGAACGTGAATGTCGTAAGAGGGGTGGTCTCGACCTGGCCGGGTCGGATCCTGGTCATCGTCCTTGCCGCAGTACTCGTCGGCGGCGCGGTCACGGTGTTCCGCGGGACGAGCGGCACGCCAGCAGTGACGTACCGCACCGCCGAGGCGACGAAGGCGAGCCTCGCGCAGACGGTGGCGATCTCCGGATCGGTGAACCCCTCGGGGCAGGCACGCCTCAACTTCCGCAGCAGCGGTCGCATCTCGGCGATCTCGGTCGCAGTCGGTCAGCAGGTCACCGCGGGCCAGGAGCTGGCGCGCATCGAGGCGACGGATCTCGAGAACTCGCTCGCCAACGCTCAGAACACGCTCGCCAGCGCGCTTTCGAACCTGCAGCGCCAGAACCAGTCGTATGCCGACTCGGCGCGCAGCCTCGACAACGCGCGGAGGACCGCGGACAGCGACGTCGCGAGCGCGCAGGCGGCACTCGCGAAGATCAAGGCGAACTACGCGGCGGCGCGGACCAACTACGTGAATCTCACGGCCGCCGCGACGACCGACATCGCGGTGTTCCAGAGCAGTCTCGACACGATCCAGGCGCAGATCGAGGCGCTCATGTCCCTCATGGGGCAGATCGTGGGCGGTGGCGACACCGGCGATCTGCGCGCCGCGCTCAACGCCCTCCTCGGCACGTCGACCGCGCTTCAGAACGCACGGGCGAACTCCAGCGCGCTCCTCTCGCCGGCCCTCGCCGACTACCAGGGCGCCAGGAGCACGACGCTGTCACTCATGGATGACTTCGAGCGCGCCGCGTCGGCGGGGAGCGACACGACCGGCATCGCCGGCAGCTACCAGCTCGCGCAGACGAGCTACGCGATCGCGAACTCGCGCCTCACCAGTGCGCTCGACACGACCTCATCGGCGCTCACGTCGATCCAGAGCGGCGTGATCAGCGCGCAGTCCGCGCTCAGCACCGCGGCCACGCGGCTCCTCCACACGCCCTTCGACCAGTGGCGGACGGACCTCGCCACGCTCTACGCGCTCGTTGGCGGCGAGCAGCAGCGGGTGTCCACGGTCAAGCTGAGGCTCGCGCAGTCGACCTCATCGGCGAACACGCTGTCGGACTCCATCAACGGCAGCTACGTGGCCGCGATGCAGAACGTCCCCACGGTGATCGACCGCACGCGCCTCTCGGTGCAGAGCGCTGAGAGCGCGCTGGCCTCGAAGCCTGCGGACATCCAGAGCGCGCAGAACAGCGTCGCGTCCGCGCAGCTGACGGTGGCGACGGCGCAAGCGAATCTCGAGAACTCCACGCTCCGCGCACCGAGCGCCGGCGTGATCCAGGCGATCAACGGCACCGTGGGCGAGCCCGCGTCGTCGAGCACGACGACGCCCGTCGTCCTGCTCGCGAACACCGGCACCGTGCAGCTGCACGGGACCGTGGGCGAGTCGGAGGTGTCCAAGCTGAAGCTCGGCCTCGTGGCGAACGTGACCGTCGACGCGCTCGGCGCGACGACGCGCATGACCGGCAAGCTCACCGGCGTCGACCCGGTGGCCACGATCCAGCAGGGCGTCCCGGTCTACGGCGTCGACATCACCATCGACATCGCGAATCCGCAGATCAAGCCGGGCATGAGCGGCACCGCAAGCGTGATCCTCGTCAATCGGCAGGACGTGCTCACCGTCCCCAACCTCGCGATCAAGACGCAGGGCACGCGCCGTTACGTGCAGGTGTTGAAGGACGGTCAGCCGGTCGACGTCGACGCGACGTTCGGCATCGCCAATGACACGCTCACCGAGGTCACCGGCGGCGGTCTAAAGGAAGGCGATCTCGTGGTGCTGCCGCAGGCTCGCGCGGGCGCGACGGTGGCCCCGAACCGCGGCGGTCAGCAGCTACCCGGAGCCGGCGGCGGCGGGATCGTGATCCGGTGACCGTCATGGACCGAGCGGCGGTGCCGTACCGGCACGGCTCCGCGTCCGCGACGCGACCGGTGGTCCGCCTGCGCGGCATCACGAAGACGTACCGCATCGGCAAGGAGATCGAGGTCCGGGCCCTCGCCGGCGTGGATCTCGACATCCAAGCCGGGGAATTCGTCGCGATCATGGGACCGTCGGGCTCGGGCAAGTCGACGCTGATGAACGTGCTCGGCTGCCTCGACGTCCCTGACGCCGGCACGTACGAGCTGGCCGGCGAGAACGTCGGGAAGCTGTCGGACGACCAGCTGGCCGCGATCCGCAACAAGCATCTGGGATTCGTGTTCCAGACGTTCAACCTCCTCTCGCGCCTGAGCGCCGTCGAGAACGTCGAGCTGCCGCTCGTCTACGGCGGCGATCGGCATGACCGACGCGCCCGCGCTCTCGCGGCGCTCGGCGCGGTGGGTCTGGCCGACCGCGTACGTCATCGCCCTAGCGAGCTCTCCGGCGGACAGCAGCAGCGCGTCGCGATCGCGCGCGCGCTGCTCAACGATCCGTCGATGATCCTGGCGGACGAGCCCACCGGGAATCTCGACTCGCACTCGAGCGCGGAGATCCTCGCGATCCTCCAGCGACTCAACGAGCTCGGAAAGACCGTCGTCATGGTCACGCACGAGCCGGACGTCGCCGCGCACTGCCGTCGCATCGTGCGCATGCGCGACGGCCTCGTGTCGCGCGACGAGCCTGTGCTGGAGCCGCGCCGCGCCGAGGATGAGATCGCGTCGGGTATCGGCGCCATCGAATGAAGCTGTACGACTCGTTCCGTTCCGCCCTGCAGTCGCTGGTCGTCAACAAGCTGCGCTCCTCGCTGACGATGCTCGGCGTGATCATCGGCGTCGCGTCGGTCATCGCGATGGTCGCCGTCGGCAACGGCGCATCGCAGCAGGTGCAGAACACCATCCTCTCGCTCGGCTCGAACCTCATCACCGTGACGCCGGCCGCCCTGAGCGATCAGGGACTGCGCGGCGCGGGGGCTCAGGCGCAGAACCTCACGAACGAGGACATGCGCGCGATCCAGGCGCAGCTCGGTCCAACGATCGCGGCGATCCACGCGGAGCAGGGCGCCGGCCGCTGGCAGGTGACCGCCGCGGGGACGAACTGGAATACCAACGTCAATGGCGTGAGCGAGGACTACCCGATCGTCCGTGACTGGCCGCTGCTGAGCGGCGATTTCTTCAGTGGGGCAGACCTCACGAGCAATGCCCAGGTCGCGGTGCTCGGCTCGACGACCGCGATCAGCCTGTTCGGCGACAACGACGCGGTGGGCCAGACGATCCAGCTGCGTCAGGTGTTCGGCGGCGGCGGCCAGGGGCAGGGCCAGCAGCGCGCGCGCATCGTGAATTTCAAGGTCGTCGGCGTACTAGAGCCGAAGGGATCCACGTTCGGCTTCGGCCGCGATGATCAGATCCTGGTCCCGGTCACGACCGGGCAGCGCGTGCTCACCGGCCGGCTGAATGTGGTGAACACCATCGTCGTGAAGGCGACGTCGAGCGAGGCGATGACGGAGACGACGTTGGACGTCACGAACGTCCTGCTCGAGCGCCACAAGATCAGCGACCCGGTGTCGGCGGACTTCAGCGTGACGAACCAGAACGACACGCTTGCGGCGCTCGGCGCGGTGACCGGGACATTCACGCTCTTGCTCGGCGCGATCGGCGGGATCTCACTGCTCGTCGGCGGTATCGGGATCATGAACATCATGCTCGTGTCCGTGAACGAGCGGACGCGTGAGATCGGCATCCGCAAGGCCGTCGGCGCCCGGCGGCAGGACATCATGGTCCAGTTCCTCATCGAGTCCATGGCACTCACCGGCATCGGCGGGATCCTCGGGATCCTCCTCGGCTGGTCGATCACGCTCGTGGTCGGCCTCATCCCGCAGGCGAGCGGACTGGTCCTGGTCATCACATCCGGAACGGTGATCATCGCCGTCGGCGTCTCGGTCGCCATCGGCGTCGTGTTCGGGCTCTATCCGGCGATGCGCGCCGCGCGGCTACACCCCATCCAGGCACTCCGCTACGAATAGAAGGAAGGCAGTGACATGAAGCCAGCACAGATCGTCATCGGCGTCGTCGTCGCGCTCGCGCTCGCGGGCGGCGGATTCGCGGCCGGCATGACCGTGGCTCGCGGGAGCGGCAACGCCGATGTCGGCACGGCGTCGGCCTCACCATCGGGCGCGGCCGGGCGCGGTGCGCTAACGGGACGCGTCGGTCAGGGCGGCGCGCAGGGCGCTGCGGGCGCGCTCGGCGGACAGGCGGTGACCGGACGGATCCTCTCCGTGAACGACGGCTCGATCACTGTCGAAGTGCGCCAGGCCGGCGCAGCAGGGGCGGCGCCGACGGTGACATCGCAGATCGTTCTGGTCGGGACGACGACGCGGATCGTGAAGACGGCCGAGACCGACATCAAGATCGGCGATCTCAAGGCGAACGACCAGGTCACGATCGTCGGGACGACCGACGCGAGCGGGAACGTCGCGGCCACGGCCATCGTCGCCGGCGGCAACGC
>JBDTMY010000031.1:0-6719 GCA_039934015.1 Chloroflexota bacterium
CTTGAACGGCAGGTCGGCGTGATCACCCCGGCGTCGCGCCACTACGTCCGCGATCACTTCCCGATACCCGAGGCCCCGGACCGCCTCGCCATCGAGGGGTCCGTGCGCGCCTCGCTCCAGCTTTCGCTCGACGACATCCGCTCGCTCCCGCCGCGGTCGCTGGTGGTCACGCTCGAGTGCGCTGGGAACGGGCGCGCCTTCCTCGATCCGCCGGTCGGCGGAGAGCAGTGGGGATCCGGCGCCGTCAGTACCGCGGAGTGGACCGGCGCGTCCCTTCGCGCGGTGCTCGAGATGGCTGAGCCGCTTGCGAGCGCGGTCGAAGTCCTTTGCATCGGCGCCGACACAGGGAACCCGGCGGGCGTCGACGCGCGCATCGCGTATGAGCGGTCGCTGCCCATCGCCGATGCTCTGCGCGACGATGTGATGGTGGCCTACGCGATGAACGGCGACGACCTTCCCCGCGAGCACGGCGCGCCACTGCGCCTCGTCGTGCCCGGCTGGTACGGCATGGCGTCCGTGAAATGGCTCGCGAGGTTGCGCCTGCTCGAGAGAAAGTTCGAGGGGTTCTTCCAGAAGGCGCGGTACACGGTCGACGACCGGCCGCTGCGTGAGACCCGGGCGCGGGCGGTCATTGTCTCGCCGCACGACGGCGATCGCCTCGCCGCTCGGCCATTCGTCGCGCGCGGTTACGCGTGGAGCGGGCGCGGCGACCTCGCGCAGGTCCAGATCTCCGCCGACGGCGGGACGACCTGGCGTGATGCCACCCTCGGCGACGCGCTGTCGCGATATGCCTGGCGACAGTGGCAAGCGACCATCGCGCCGCGCGCGGGCAGCGAGCTCGTGTTGCTCGCCCGCGCGGTGACCGCGACCGGGACGACGCAGCCGCTGCGAGAGGTGCGCAACGCGCGCGGATACGAGAACAACGCGGTGCGGGCCGTCAGGCTCGTGATCGCCTAGCGCGAGCCGGCGTTCTGCGGAGCGGTCAGACGCTCTCGCACGTCAGGCAAGAAACAGGTCTCGAGGAGCGGAGCGAGCGACGGCGCCGTGTGGATCACCTGATCGAGCAGAGCCTGACCGCCGACCACGTTGGACTCAGCCCCGGAGTGAAGATTCAGCACGCCGTCGTCGATGCCGTCGTAGACACGACCTTCCTCGCGGTCGTACACGGCGCGCCGCGCGGGATTCCGTCCCTCGAACCACGCGCGGGCCGTACGCCAGAGGTCGTCGAAACGCGGCTCGCCGGTGATCGCGCGAAGGCGCTCGATCGAGTAGACGGCGGAGGCGACGCCATATGGCTGTACGGTCGGCTCGCCAAAGTGGGAGTCGATCCGCGGCGCGAGGTAGATGAGCGCGCTCCGCCGGGCGATGGCGATGAGGTCGTCGCGTCCGAGGAACTCGCCGCCGTCCGCCAGGACGCCCTCCTGCTGGTGACCCCAGAGGTGTGGCTCGAGCTCATCAGGATTGTCGAACAGCACGCCATCGCGGCGGAGTGCGGCGATCTCCTCGCACCATGTCGTGACATCCGCCCGCAGCTCGGGAAATTCCCCGGCGCGAAGTAGATCCAGCGCCATGAGCACGTGGATCGATCGGATGTCGGGCGGTACATCGCGCGCGGCCCGGATATGAGCGAGCCCTCGTTGGAGCGCGGCGCGCGCGCGCTCCTCCTTGAGCGTGACCATGGCACGCGCGAGCGCGCGCACCCCACGCGCATGCCAGAAGTTCCCGCCTGGAAATGACGTGACGCCAGCCTCGTTGCGGTGACCAGACCAGTCGGAGATGAAGTTCACGAAGCGGCCGTCCTCGAGCTGCATGTAGAGGAGGAAGTCGAGCAGCGACAGCGCCCACTCCCGCATGCGGGGCAGGCCGGTCGCGGACCAGACGTCCGTGAATAGGACGAGCGCCCGCGACGCGTCGTCAACGCACGCGACGCCTTCGAATCCACGGTCCGCCGCCGGGAAGGTGCGATCGGCTGCGTCGGCGTAGACCGCGATGGCGCAAGCGCGCTCTCCCGCGGACTCGACCGGGACGGTGAGTCGGGCGAGTTGGCGCAGCACGACTACACCCGCACGAGCCGTTCGGTCGGGCTGCGCCATGGTTCGAGGCTCTTCACGATGTCATTCACATCGAAGTCGGCGGCGGCGACGACCGAGTCGGCGGCGCCGTAGTACATGCGAATGCGGCCATCGCCCAGCTCGACGTGCCCGCAGGAGAAGATCGTCTCGTTGAAGAGACCGGTGCGCTCGAACGTCTCGAGCGGCTCGAGGATCGGCTGCGCGGAGCGCGCCAGCACCTTGCGCGGGTCAGCGGGGTCGAGGAGCAGGGCGCCCATCGCATATTTCGCGTCGCGGTCGACCCCGTGGTACAGCTCCAGCCAGCCGTCCGCGACGCGGAACGGCACCGCGGACCCACCGGTGCGGAGCTCGTCCCAGTAGTCGGGTCGTGGAAGGCAGAGGGTCTCGTGCCCGCCCCAGTTGCGCAGGTCATCGCTGAACGCGATCCAGATACCGCAGATGCGGCTGAACGACTGCGGCATCGGCCGGGTCAGCGCGACGTAGCGGCCGCCGACCTTCTCCGGGAAGATCACGACATCCTTGTGATCGGGGAGGAAGATCACGCCGTGGCGCTCGAAGCTTCGGAAGTCCGTCGTCGTCGCGAGGCTCGTGGTGATCCCCCACCGCGACGCAGAGACGTACGTGATGTGCCACTCGCCGTCGATGAACGTCGCGCGGGGATCCTCGACGCCGTACTCCTCCATGTCCGTGTGGGGCGCGATCGCCGGCGTCTCGTCGATGGTGAAGTTGATGCCGTCAGTGCTGCGCGCGACGCGAAGGTGCGAGATCTGCGCCAGGAAGTCGATGTAGCCTTCGTTCGCCATGCGCAGGCTGCCGCTCGAGTTCCGGTAGCGGATCGACCGCGGATCCCGCAGGTCGAGGCCCGGCAGGTTCGCCGGGATGTACGCCACGACGACGCGGGGAGTCCCGTGCCGCGTGTCGAGGAAGGCCATGCCAATGAGCTGCTCTTTGCGATAGTGCGCGGGCAGCGGCTGAAGGATCGGATGCGGCGCGGACAGATCGAGCGTAAGCGCATCAGGACCTGGCGCGATATCGGTCCGTGGCCGTTCGGCGACGCGGAGGAGCAGGATGATCTCGTTGCCCACCCTTGCGGCGGCGGCGTTGAACACCGACACGACCTCGAGCGTGGGCAAGGACGGCGTCACGTCTCGCGCCGTGATCAATGGGTTCTGCGTAAGTCGAACGCCGAGATTCACGAGACCGGTGTCGGCTCCTCGTCTACGAGCTCGTTCGGCTCCGGGCGCTCGGTCTCGGCTCGAGCCGGCGTGATCGGTGGCACGCTTGCCGCCGCCGCGCGATGGTCGAGCACATCGCGCATGAGAGCGAGCACGCGGCGGCCGATCGCCGGCCACGCCATCTGCCTCCCGTATTCGTAGGCGCGCGATTCGAGCTGGCGCTTCCGCTCGGGATCGCCGAGGATCAGGTTCACCGCCGTCGCGACGGCGACCGCATCGCGGAAGGGCACCAGGATCCCGCGGCCGCTTCCCAGCACTTCCTGCGCGTGCAGGTACGGGGTCGAGACGATCGCCTTTCCCGCGCCGAGCGCGTAGGCGAGGGTGCCACTGGTGATCTGATTCGGGTCGAGGTACGGCGTGACGTAGACGTCGGTCGCGAGCAGGTAATCGACGACCTCGCGCTGCGTCAGGTACTGATTCACGAACTTGACGTGGTCGCGCATGCCGAGGCGAGCCGCGGTCGCGATGAGTGAGTTGCGGTACGCCTCGCCCTCCTTCCTAAGCAGCTCCGGATGCGTCTGGCCGACCACGAGGTAGAGAGCATTGGGATGGCGTTCGACGATCTCGGGCATCGCCTCGATGACGAACTCGAGCCCCTTTCGTGGGTCGACGAGTCCGAACGTCGAGACGATCGCGCGATCCTCCACGCCGAGCTGGCGCTTGAGTCGGTGCCGGCCGCGCGGCTCGATCGCCGGCATGCCGTGCTCGATCACGACCGGCGGACGCGTCACACCGTAGACGTCGTGCAGCAGGCGCGCGGCGGTCGTGCCCATCACGACGACCTGGTCGCCGTGCTCGGAGATGAAGCGCACCGTTTCGAGCGCCCACGGCTCCGGCTTCGGCGCCACCGTGTGCAGCGTCGTGACGACAGGCTTCGTGCAGTTCTCGAGGAATACGCGCAGGTGATCGTCGTACGTGCCGTCATGCCACACGCCGTAGAGCCCGAACTCGTGCTGCACGTTGACGATGTCGACGTTCGACGCGCTGATGGCGACCGCGGCATCTCGGTAGGTGCTCGCTTCCTCTTGACGGATACGCCAGCGCACCTCCGGCCCGTAGGGACGTGCCGCGCCCGGTTCGTTGATCGCGGCGGCGAAGATCCGCACGGTCGGGTCCGCGGATTTCACCGCGGCCGAAAGATCTCCGGTGAACGTGGCGATGCCACAGCGGCGCGGAACGGAGGATGCGACGAAGGCAATACGCATAACACCATTTTCCCAACTGGGCGCTCGTTTGGAGGGTTGCTGGTCACCCATGGAGGGCGCCGGGGAGATGAGGTCACCGAGGAGGAGTGCCCGCACTCATTGTACCGCTATCGACCCTCCTCGATGGGCAGCCCTGCGTTCCGCCAAGCGGTAAATCCGCCGCGGACATTGGCCGCAATGATGCCATGTCGTTCGAAGATGCTCGTCGCGAGACTCGAGCGAACACCACTCGCGCAGTACACGACGAGCGTCCCCATGCGCGGAACCTCGCCGATCCGCTGTTCGAGCTCCTCGTACGGGATGTGTTGCGCGCCGCGCACATGACCGGCGGAGTATTCGGATCCCTCGCGCACATCGAGCACCGGCGCGCCGTCACTCACGAGCCGTCCCGCGGTGCGAGCGTCGAGCTGTTGGGTCGTCGCCGTCGCGTCGTCGGTCGCGCCGATCGGCTCCGCGTATCCGCGCACATCATCGAAGCCGATGATCGAGAGCTGCGCTCGTAGGCGTTCGGCCTGCTCCTCATCGCGCGTGAGGAGCACGATCGGCGTGCCGTACGGCACCACGGCACCGCAGCGGACCGCGAAGCCATCGTTCCCGACGATGTTGAGCGCGCCCCGCCGATGCCCGGCGCCGTACAGCTGCGGCGGGCGCGGATCGAGGAGCGCCGCGCTCGGCGGCATCCACTCGCTGAGGAGGGGCAGCGGGCGACGATCCGGCAACGTCACGCCGCGGTAGTTGAGCGCGCGAACGTGCGGGTAATACGCCGGCGCGATGGGCAGGCCACGCGCGATCGTCTCGCGGAACGCGCCGAAGTCGCCGCCGGCTGCGAGCGCAATGTCGTTGTGGCGGCGCTCGAATCCGAGAGTCGTCCACCGCGACGACACGACGCTCGCGGTGCAGGCGCTGCCGCCGCCGTGCGTAGGGAATACGGCGACGTAATCGGCGAGGCTCAGCACCTTCTCACGAAGCGTCGCGTACGCATCACGCGCGAGCTGCTCCTCGAGCTCGGGTCCCAGAAGGTCAACGCGCGCGATGTGCCCGACGAGCAGCGCGCCTCCGCTGAAGAGGTACTGCGGGTCGTCGGCTCGGCGCAGATCGCTCACGAGGAACGACACGTGCTCGGGGGTGTGACCCGGCGTCGCGACGCAGCGCACGCGCAGAGCGGCAACGTCAAGGTCCTCTCCGTCGCGCAGCGTCGTATGCGGATATTCGATGCGCGCGTCGGGACCCGCGACGACCGCGATCGGACGCAACTCGGCGAGCGCGCGCGAACCGGAGAGGTAGTCGTTGTGCACGTGCGTCTCGAACGAGTGAGTGATCAGCACGTCCAGCTTCGACGCGGCTGCGAGGTAGACATCGACCGCGCGGTCGGGATCGACGAGGAACGCGACGCCGGCGTCGGTGTCGGCGACGAGGTAGCTCGCGTGCCCCAGTCCGGCATCGAAGAACTGCTGCAGCAGCACGGCGTGATCGGCTAGAGCGGCCCGAGCCCCGCGACGCCGAGGACGCTCGGGAGGACCGAGCCGAACAGATATCCGGCGATGCCGGCGAACGCGGCGAGGGCGAAGACCTCGAGGCCCGAGCGGACCGGGTTGCGCTTCGTCCACCTGGTCTTGACCACGCCGATGACGAAGACGACGACGCCGCACAGCGCGATCGACGCGATCGGCGCGATCGCGATCGGAAGGAGCAGGTACGGGAGGATCGGAACGAGCGACGCGAGCCCGAAGGACCCGCCCATCACCAGCGCACCCTGCAGCGCGCCGGGACCCTCCTCGATCACGAGGCCAAGCTCTTTCTCGACCATCGTCTTTAACAGGACGGTGGGCTCTCGGGCGAGCTCGGCCGCGACTCGCCGCGCCGCGGCCTCCGAGAGACCCTCGGCCTCCAGCATGTACGCGACCTCCGCCTCGGCCTCCGCCGGACGATCGCGCACCTCTTCGCGCTCGTTCTCGATCTGCGCGATGTAGATCTCGCGCTGGCTCTTCGAAGACAGGTACTCGCCGGCGGCCATCGAGAAGACCCCCGCAAGCGCCGATGCGATACCGGCGATGAGTACCGCGTAGCGATCACCGCTCGCGCCGCCGACCGTGCTGACGACGGCGAGGGTGCTCACGAGACCGTCCTGCATGCCGAACAGCGCTTCGCGGATCTCGCCGAGCCACTCGGCCTCCTTGCGCTCGTCCTTGAGATGCTGCGCCAGCCAC
>JBDTMY010000032.1:0-1521 GCA_039934015.1 Chloroflexota bacterium
CGAACGAGTTGCCCGTCGTGTCCGTCCCGGCGGAGTACATGCCCCAGAGCGACGCGAGGATGTCGCGGTCGGTGATCGGCCGTTCGTCCAGCGTTACGCCCGCGGCCTGTGCCTCCACGAGGTGATCGAGCAGCCCGCCGCGCCGCTCCTTCTTCGCGCGCCCGATGAGCCGCAGGAAGTACTCGCGCATCGCGTCCTGCCGCGGCATGCCGTCGATCGTGGATGAGTTCGCCTCCTCGAGCCACTCGAGGAACAGCGCCGCGTCCTCGAGCGCCGCGCCGATGAGCACGGTGACGACGTCGTAGGGGACGAGCGCCAGCGTCGTCATGAGGTCGAACGTCGGCGCCCCGGTCCGCTGGATCTCGTGGAGCCGCGCGGTCGTGCGCTCTCGCACGACGGAGGCGATCCCCTTCAGCGCTCGCGTGAACGGCTGCTCGAGCAGGCGCCGGCGATCGTCATGTGCCTTGCCGTCCCAAGCCCACATGAAGGAGCGATTCGGGTGCTCGTCCTCTCGGTCCGCGGCTGGGCCGTACTGCTGCGTCATTGTGATCCCGTCGGTGTCGAGCACGCGAAGCACGTCGGAGTGCGCGAAGACCGAAGCGCGCTTGGTGGCGGCGTCGTACGTCGGCGCGCGGAGCGGATCCCACTCGACCTCGGGCGCGGAAAGGATGCGCGGGACGCGCGGCGCGGGAGCGACTGCGCTCACGTCCGGCCCCGGGTCGATGCAGCCTCCGCGTGCTCGCGCCCGGCGCGCTCGATGTTGTCGCGCGTCAGCGGGAGCTCGCGGCAGCGGACACCGGTGGCGGCGAAGACCGCGTTCGCGATCGCCGCGCCGATGGGAACGATGCCGGCCTCCCCCGCTCCGGTTGATGGCTGCGTCGCGTCGGCGGCGATGATGACCTCGATATCCGGCGCGTCGCGGAACGTCACGATCGGATACGTATCCCAGCCACGAGCGGCGACCCGCCCGTCGCGCTGCTGCACCTGCTCCATGAGCGAGAAGCTTGCGCCCTGCATCATCGCGCCCTCGATCTGATTTCGCACGCCGTCGGGGTTGATGACGAGACCCGGATCGATCGCGCACCACAGCTTGTGGATTTGGAGTCGTGCGTCGGCATCGACCGACACGTCGGCGACCTGGGCGATATAGGTGTGATCGAACACCGTGCACGCGAACCCCATCCCGCGGCCTGTCGCTGCGCGGCGCGACGGCCAGCCGCTGCGCTCCGCCACGAGGCTGATCACGGCCGCGAACCGCGGGTCGCTGACATGACGAAGGCGGAACTCGACCGGATCAACACCGGCGAGGACCGCGAGCTCGTCCATGAGCGACTCGATAGCGAAGACGTTCTCCGCGCCCGCGAGCGAGCGGAACGAGGATGTGCGCACCTCTGACTTCTCGACGTGCAGCTGGATCTCGGCCTTTGGGATGTTGTACATCGGGAGCGCGCCCGAGCCCGCCGTGACCGCCGCGATCTGCGCGCTCTCGACCGGCGTGAGGATGTGCGCGTGGGTCGTGAC
>JBDTMY010000033.1:0-5258 GCA_039934015.1 Chloroflexota bacterium
TACCACCTGTTCCGCACCTGGGGCATGCAGCCGGAGGTGACGCGCTTCTGGGGACCGCGCTTCACGAGCGAGACCCCCGCGACCGCGGAGGAGCGTCAGAAGAAGGACCTCGAGGGGCAGCGGCTGGTGTTCTGGTCGATCGCGTACCAGGGTGAGACGGTCGGCCTGACCGGCATCTTCGACATCAACTGGACCAGCCGCGACGGCGAGACGGGGATCTTCATCGGGCGTCACGAGCTCTATGGGAAGGGCATCGCGAGCGAGGCCGTGCGCCTGCGGATGGCCTTCATCTGGAACGAGCTCGGTTTCCACCGCACGCATAACTGGATCGCGCTTGCGAATCAGGGCAGCTGGCGCGCGAATCAGAAGTCGGGTTATTCCCAGATCGGCACGTACCCGCGCTCATGGTTCCGATCGGGCGAATGGTTCGATGAATGGCTCGGCGAGGCCTTCCCGAACACCTTTCCCGCGGACAAGCTTCCGAGCCCCTGGCGCGCTGAAAAGCACCCGAAATGATGGTGTGACCGCCACAGACGCGGTACAATGATCTCGTCCCGTAAGGGACACGCGGCGGCGAGAGTTATCAACGCGGGCGTTCTGAGGCGTTTTCTTCCTCCCGAACCCTGGCGAGTTGCTCAAGGCGTCAGCAACTATTTAAGGGAGGAAGCTTCAATAATGAGCTTCACCGACAAAACACTGACTTGCAAAGACTGCAGTCAGGAATTCATCTGGACTTCTGGGGAACAGGAGTTCTACCAGACCCGTGGTCTGGTCAACGAGCCAGGCCGATGCACGAGCTGTCGCGCGGCACGCCGCGCAGGCGGCGCCGGTAGCACCGGCGGCTACGGCGCAGGCCAGGGCATGAGTGGACCCCGTGAGTTCTTCACGGCCACCTGCAGCAACTGTGGCAACGAGGCGCGCGTGCCGTTCCAGCCGCGCGGCGACAAGCCCGTGTACTGCAGCTCCTGCTTCGAGCAGGTCCGGCCTTCAGCATCCCGTCGATACGCTTAACTAGCGCACCGATCAGCTGAAAGAGGAGCCCCGCCGAAAGGCGGGGCTCTTTTCATTTCAGACGCGCCAGCCAGCGGTGTCGGGAGTCGGTCGTGCTAAGCGCGGCGTAGAGCCAGGCCTTCTGTGCGACATCGAGCCGCGGCAGCGCGTAGAGGAAGTCCGTTTCGTCGACCGGTCGCGGCGACTTGGACTTGTACAGCAGCGTCACCTCAGGTCGGATGAAAGCGATCCCGTACGCATCGCGGCGTCCGAGGTCGGCGATGTTCAGGCCGATCTGCGGATGGCGGCGGTACGCCCACCGCGTGCCCTCGCTCTCTTCGAAGAGCACCTCGAGCCGCCAGGGATCGCTCGCTGTCTCGCGCGCCCAGAGCTCGTGGTGCTCGGGCCGCAGGGCCTCGCCGCGTTTCCACGGGATCAACTCGCCGTTGTGCGCGATGTGTACGTCCCACTTCGCAAGAGCGTCGCGGAACGCCTGCTGATCGCGGCGCAGGACGGCGACATCGATGTCGACGTGACGACGGGTCTCGTGCCCGATGAACATGTCGAGCGCGCGGCCGCCGGCGATCCACCACGGTGCAGACACCGGCCCGAGCAGCTGTTTCACCTGTTCGAGGCTCAGCGGCTCCCAGCGATGCTCGGGCGGCGCGGCCTCCGTGCCCTGCATCAGAAGCCGGAGCTGTACACGCGAAATGCCGCGATGCGGTAGGTGATCCGGTGTTGCTTCGCCCACGTCGCAGACACGCTTCGCTTCACGCGGTCCTCGCTCTGGTAGTAGCGGAACGCCAGGTTGCGGATGTCCGCCTGAGCGGCGATCTGGTCATCATTGGCCGTGACGGAGCCGTCGACGCGCACGAAGCGATACCCATCGGGGACGACCAGCGACGCGCGTGGATCACGCGCTAGGTTCTCCGGCTTACGCCGACCGGCGGCGGTGTTGAACATGATCTCGTCACCATCGAGCGCGTACCACATGACCGTGAGATGCGCGGAGCCGTCCTGATTGACGGTCCCCAGCACCGCGACCCGCGGTTCCTGCAGGAAGTCGCGCTCGGCCTGCGTGAGCTCTCGTCGCATCGCCACCCCCTTCGCTACGTTCTAGCGGAACATGTCGCGGTCCGCGGGACGCACGTATTCCTGCGCTGTCTCGGACGGCTCGTCGAGGGTGAGCCCGCGGACGATGGCTACTGGGCAGCGATCGAGCTTTCCCATCACGAGCTCGGCCGCGGCGGCGATCTCGTCGGCGACCGCGATCTCGGTGACGCGCAGCTCATACCCCTCCGGGTCGCGCTGACCGACATAGCGCTTCAGCGCCGGCAGCCCGGCGAGCCCGATCGCGACGTTCGCGTGTCCCTCGCGCCAGGGACGTCCGAAAGTGTCGGTCACGACGACCGAGACCGTTGCGCCCGCGGCGCGGAACGAATCGCGCAGACGCGACGCTGACGCATCGGGATCCACCGGGAGGAGCACGACGGTGTCAGGCGCGCCGGCGTTCGACCGGTCGACGCCGGCGTTCGCGCAGACGAATCCGTGATGCGTCTCGCTGATCAGGATGCCGCGCTCCCAGCGCACGATCTTCGCGCTCTCGGAAAGCACGACCTCGATCTGGCGCGCGTCCTTGCCAGACTCCGCCGCCATCTCGCGCGCGCGCTCGCTCGGGACGACGTCCGGCAGATGCACCAGACGCCCCTCGCTCTTCGAAACGATCTTCTGAGCGATGACGACGATGTCGCCGTCTCGTATCTCATACCGCTGCGCGCGCGCCGCGTCGCTGATCAGCGCGGCCAGATCGTCGCCGGGGCGGATCTCCGGCAGCCCGTTGACCGCGGTGATGGTGAGCTGCGTCACGAATTCCTCCTAGGATGTGCGAGCCATGTTGACACTCGGATGGAAAGCATCCGCTGAGCAGTTCGCCCCGAACGAGCTGCTCAGGTATGGAGTGCTCGCCGAGGAGCTCGGTTTCGACAGCGTCATAGTGAGCGACCACTTCCATCCCTGGCGCGACACGGGCGGCCACGCGCCGTTCTCGTGGGCCTGGCTCGGCGCCCTCGGCGCGAAGACCTCACGGGTCCGGATGGGAACAAGCGTCGTGACGCCGACGTTCCGCTATCACCCGGCCATCGTGGCGCAGGCCGCGGCGACGATCGCGCTCATGTTCCCGGACCGCTTCTTCCTCGGTGTCGGATCCGGTGAGTCGATGAACGAGACGCCGGTCCTCGCGACGGAGTGGCCCGAGCCTGCTGAGCGCTTCCGCCGCCTGCGCGAGGCGGTGAAGCTGATGAAGCAGCTGTGGTCCGACGACTACGTCACGTTCGACGGGAAGTACTTCAAGACGCGCGGGGCGAAGATCTTCGACAAGCCGAGGGATGGCGTGCCGCTGTACATCGCCGCGGCCGGTCCGCAGACCGCGACGTACGCCGGCAAGGAAGCCGATGGCTTCATCTGCACCAGCGGGAAGGGCGACGAGCTGTACCGCGAGACGCTGCTGCCCGCCGTCGAGACCGGCGCGCGCGAGGCCGGGCGCGACGGCGCGAAGATCGAGCGGATGATCGAGATGAAGGTCTCGTTCGACACGGACCGCGGCCGGGCAATGGCCGATACGCGCGAGTGGGCCGCGCTCGCGCTCCCGGCCGAGGACAAGGCCGGCGTCGAGGATCCCCGCGAGATGGAGCGCCGGGCGGAGGGCGCGGCGGATCGGGCGCACACACGCTTCATCGTCTCCACCGATCCCGACGAGCACGTCGAGAAGATCCGCCGCTACGTGGAATGGGGCTTCACGCACCTGGTCTTCCACTTCCCCGGCAAGGATCAGGAGCGGGCCATGCGCCTGTACGCGCGCGAGATCCTTCCCCGCCTTCGTGGCTAGCCTTTCGGCCGCCGCGCGCGATCTGCTCGGCACCGCGCGGGTCGCCCACCTCGCGACCTCCGACCAGTACGCGAGACCGCACAACATACCCATCGTCTTCGTCTGGCGCGAGGGGATCCTCTATACGCCGCTCGACCGAAAGCCGAAGCGCGACGACGACTGGCACGCGCTGCGCCGGGTGCGGAACATCGAGACGAACGGCCGCGTCGCGATCGTCGTCGACCGCTACGACGAGGACTGGTCGCGACTCGCGTGGGTGCTGATCGAAGGCGTGGCGACGATCCTCGAAAGCGGCGAGGAGCACGAGGCGGCGGCGGCGTTGCTGAGAGAGAAGTACGCGCAGTACGAGAAGCTGCCACTGACGGGCCGGCCGATCGTGCGTGTGCAGATCGAGCGCAGCGCGGAGTGGTCTAGCGAGTCGCCTTCCTAGCGCGGGCTCGCAAACGCTTCTGCTTCGCCCGATTGCCGCAATCGGCCATGTCGCACCAGCGACGACTGTGGTTGCGGGTGCGGTCAAGGAAAAGCCACTCGCAGGTGTCCGACGCGCACTCCCGCACGATGGCTCGGTCTTCCTCCGACGTGAGCAGCTCACTGCCCGATTGCGCGATGGGCCAGAGCACCCTTTCCACCGTGAGCTCGTCGTCCCAGGTCCACGTGATCTGCTTACCGGTCTGCGCGATCCGCCTGCGAGCCAGCGCCGCAGCCGCTTCGCGGCCGATCAGCTCGAGGTCGCGAGCTTCAGGAGGTTTGCGGCGAGCGAATGCGGAGAACGCGCGCAGCGATGCCTCTCGCAAGGCGATACCACGTGCGAGGACGGCCTTCGCGGCGCTGGGGTGACGCTGGGCGTCGGCCACGAGGCGACGCGCATCGGCCGGCGAGAGTCCGCCGGCTTGGCGCACGAAATCGACGAGGTCCTCATAACTCCGCAGATGCTCGTGCTTGTGGCCCGCGTGCGTGCCCACGTTCGTGAAGTCGAGGATCAGCGACCCGCTGATGTAGTCGAACGGGTGAGGCCCCTGGGGAGTGTTGCGCATCTGTCGAATAACCACCTATTGACACGATAGCAGGTGCACGTACATTCGCATGGAGGCTAACCGTCAAAACGCGAGTAAGACGGTCAGTCCGACCGATAGGGAGGCCGAACATGGAATTGCTGCTCTTCGCGGGTGCGCTGGTCGTCCTCGATGTGGCTGCCTACTTCTTTGGCTATGACAGCCGCGAGGCCGCGGCGCTCGATCACCACGACCGGGCGCTCGAGGCGATCCGACGCGGACAGTTCGACGTCTACCGCCACGAGCTGGCGCAGATCGAGCGCAAGATGCTGAAGGACGGCTGGCCGGGCTTCTAGACTCCCGACTCCATGGAGTTCGGGTTCACGCTCAAG
>JBDTMY010000034.1:0-7079 GCA_039934015.1 Chloroflexota bacterium
GACAGCGAGCACGTCATCGAGACGACCGCGCTCACGAAGCGCTACGGAGACGTCGTCGCGGTGAACGAGCTCACACTGCGAGTCCCTCGGGGCGGCGTATTCGGTTTCCTCGGCCCGAACGGCTCGGGAAAGACGACCACGATGGGGATGCTGCTCGGGCTCGTGCATGCCACGTCAGGCCAGGCCCGTATCTTCGGCGACTTGGCGTTCCACCCGGCCACGCTGCGCCGCGTGGGCGCGATGGTCGAGACCCCGACGTTCTATCCGTACCTCTCGGGGCGCGCGAATCTCCGCTACTTCCAGGCCATCGGTCGGCGCGGCTCGCCGGCCGACATCGACAGGCTGCTGAGGCTCGTCGATCTCGGCAAGCGCGCCGACAGCAAGTTCGCCACGTACTCGCTCGGCATGAAGCAGCGGCTGGGTGTCGCCCTGGCGCTGCTCGGCGATCCCGAGCTCGTCTTTTTGGACGAGCCGACCAACGGCCTGGATCCGGCGGGTGTGGTGGAGGTCCGCGAGCTCATCCGCGAGCTCGGCACCGACGGCCGCACCGTCGTGCTGTCCAGCCATCTGTTGGCCGAGACCGAGCTCGTCTGCGACAACGTCGCCGTCCTGTCACGGGGGAAGCTCATCGCGCAGGGCACGATCAAAGAGCTCCTGCGCGAGCACGACGCATTGCGCCTACGCACCACCGACGACGCGGCCGCACGGACCGTGCTCGGTACGCTGGCTTGGGTCGAGAGCGTCGGCCAGGAGGACGGCAGCCTGATGGTCGCCGCCCCGCAGGCTCGGGCCTGGGAAGTCGCGCGCGCGCTCGCCGACCGTCAGATCTACGTGAACGAGCTCGTGCCGGTGCACCGCACGCTCGAGGAGTTCTTCATGGAGATCACCGGCACCGATCCGAGCACTGGCAGGGAGAAGTCGTGATCGCCAATATCGGCAACCTCGCGATCTGGGAGTGGTTCAAGCTCCGCCGCCGGTGGATGCTGTGGATCCTGCTCGTCTTCGCGCTGCTGTTCGCGCAGCTCGCGGCATGGGGCGCCTTCTTCTCGTACAACAACGTCAAAGAGACCGGTGGCGAGCTCACGGTGCCCGCATCGCTGCAGCAGCAGCAGGGCCGGATCCCGCGGACGGTCCGTTGCAACGACCTGCTTTCGGGCGATCCCGCTCGTCAGCCCGCCGACCTCGACCCGCAGGTCCTCGCCGGCTTGACGGCTCAATGCCGCCAGCAGGCGGCGGCCCTACCGGCCCGGTTGGCGCGGACGTATTCGACGTTCACGCTCCCGGGCAGCATCCCGAACGCCCTGAACACCGTGCAGACCCTCGGCCTCATCCTGATGGCGATCCTCACCGCCTCGGCGATCGGCATCGACTACGGGGCCGGCACTCTTCGTTCGGTGCTCACGCAGGGCACGGGACGCTGGCCGTATCTCACCGCGAAGCTGCTCACGCTGGCGACGTTGGCCCTCCTCGGGCTGGTGGTCGCTGTCGCGAGCGTCGCGGTGAGCAGCACCGTCGCGAGCGGCCTGGCGGGTGCCGCACCGGCGGCCACGAGCAGCGCCGCGACCTGGTCGGACGCCGGCACCGCCTTGCTCAAGGCCTGGGTCTCGATCCTTCCGTACATCGCCCTCACCGCGTTCGTCACGGTCGTCGCGCGCTCATCCGCCGCCGGCATGGCCATCGGTCTGGGCTACTACTTCTTCGAGCAGCTGATCGTCGCCCTCTTTTCGAACCTCTTCAGCTGGTTCCAGAACGTCGCGGACTTCTTCCTGGTGCGGAACATCTCGGCCTGGACGGGAGGAGCGGGCGGCTTCCCCGGGGCCGGGGCGCTGCCCGACGCGACGCAGGCGATCATCGTGCTCGGCGTGTACACGCTGATCCTCGGCGGGATCTCGTTCTGGCTGTTCGAGCGACGTGACGTGCAGGGCGCGACCGGCGGGGGATGACGCACCGCTAGCAAACCGCGCCCCGCCCGGAACCCTAGTCTGAACGCGTGTCCGAACCTCAAACCCGTATCCGCAACTTCTGCGTGATCGCGCACGTCGATCACGGCAAGACGACGCTGTCCGATCGCCTCATCGAGCTCACCGGAACGGTCGCGCTGCGGCAGATGCGCGAACAGCTGCTCGATTCGATGGAGCTGGAACGCGAGCACGGTGTGACGATCAAGGCCCGCGCCGTGCGCATGGCGTGGACCGCGCGCGACGGCCAGATCTATGAGCTCAACCTCATCGACACGCCCGGACACGTCGACTTCAACTATGAGGTGAGCCGGTCGCTCGCGGCCTGCGAGGGCGCGCTTCTGCTGGTCGACGCGTCGCAGGGCATCGAGGCCCAGACGCTGGCGAACGCGTATCTCGCGATCGAACAGGGTCTCGAGGTGATCCCGGTCATCAACAAGATCGACCTTCCGAGCATCGACCTCGACATGGTCCGCGAAGACCTGCGCACGACCCTCGGCTTCAAAGACGACGAGATCCTCCTCGCCTCCGGGAAAACGGGCCAGGGTGTCGCCGAGCTGCTGCACGCGGTCGTCGAGCGCGTACCGCCGCCGAACGGCGATCCGAGCGCGCCCCTGCGCGCGCTCATCTTCGACTCGCACTACGACACGTACAAAGGGGTGGTCGCGCACGTGCGCGTCGTCGACGGGCTCCTGACCGCCGACGATCGGATCCTTCCGATGGCGACGCAGAAGGCGAGCGAGATGCTCGAGCTCGGCGTCTTCGCGCCGGAGCCGCGTCCGATCGCCCGTCTCGCGGCCGGCGAGGTGGGGTATGCCGCGACCGGCCTGAAGGCCGTCGCCGACTGCCGCGTCGGCGACACCCTCACGCTCGAGTCACGACCGGCTGGATCGCCGCTGCCGGGTTACCGCCCCGCGAAGCCGATGGTGTTCGCCGGCTTCTACCCGCAGAAGGCCGAGGACTATCCGGCGCTGCGTGATGCGCTCGAGAAGCTGCGGCTCAACGATGCCGCGCTGGTCTACGAGCCCGAGACGTCGCAGGCGCTCGGCTTCGGTTTCCGCTGCGGCTTTCTCGGACTGTTCCATCTCGAGATCATCCAGCAGCGTCTGGAGCGCGAGTACGACATGGACCTCATCGCCACATCGCCGTCGGTCGAGTACCGCGTGATCACGCAGAAGGGGATCGAGATCGCGATCGACAACCCGGCGATGCTCCCCGATCCCGGCACGATCCTCGAGATCCGGGAGCCGTGGATGAAGACCACGGTCATTACCCCGACCGGCTACGTCGGTCCGATCATGGATCTCGCCCAGGGCAAGCTCGGCACGCTTCTCAACATGAGCTACGTCGACCCGACGCGGGCGATGCTCGTGTACGACATGCCGCTCTCAGAAGTGATCATCGATTTCTACGACCAGCTGAAGAGCCGCTCACAGGGATACGCGTCGATGGACTACGAGTTCGCCGAATACCGCGCCGCGGATCTCGTCCGCCTCGACATCCTCGTGGCGGACACGCTCGTCGACGCGCTGTCGGTGATCGTCCACCGCGAGAAGGCCCAGCACATCGGTCGCCTGCTGACCTCGAAGCTGCGCGGCCTCATCCCCAAGCAGATGTTCGACGTGCGCATCCAGGCCGCGATCGGCGGGAAGATCATCGCGAGCGAGAGGGTGAGCGCGAAGCGTAAGGACGTGATCGCGAAGTGCTACGGCGGCGACATCAGCCGCAAGCGCAAGCTGCTCGACAAGCAGAAGGAAGGCAAGAAACGCATGAAGATGGTGGGATCGGTCGAGATCCCCCAGGAAGCCTTCCTCGCGGTCCTGCGCATCAAGGACGACGCATGAAGCAGCCCAAGCTCCAGTTCGACCACCCGACGCAGACGAGCGCGTCGATATTCCTGCAGGCGATCGCCGCGGGCGACGCCGCTACGGTCTGGGCGAGCCTCTCGCGCGAGACGCGCGGATTGCTCGAGGGCCTTTATGCGGGCCATGCCGGTCTGGCGCTGCACCGGGCGGCCGGCGTCGACGGATCGTCCGGCGACGCGCGTCTCTCGCAGATGGTCGCGCCGCTGCAGGGCTCCGTCCTTGCGGCACTCGGCGGGCCGCAGAAGATCGGCGGGTACGGCGTGGCAGGAGCGCGACTGGTCGATCGCAACACCGCGTACGTCCTGTTGCTGCCGGACTTCGGTGACGAACGAGTGGTGACCGAGGACGAATGGCGGCCCTCGCATCTGCTCGCCTTCGTCCACGAATCGCGCGACTGGCTGGTCGACCTTGGGAAGACGTCGGAGCTCTCCGCCGACGCCGAGCTCCCGGACCTTCTCGGAGCCATCCGCGGATGAGCGACTTCGGCCTGTACGTGCATATCCCGTTCTGCGCGGCGCGGTGTCCGTACTGCGACTTCGCGACGGCTCCGGCGCGGAGCGGGCTTCGATCTCGTTACCTGGATGCGCTCGAGGTCGAGATCCGGCGCGAAGGCGAACGGCTCGGCCGGCCGAGCGTCGCGACCGTTTACGTCGGAGGCGGGACCCCGAGTCTCCTCGAGCCGGCCGAGATCGCGCGTCTCGGCGCCACCCTGCGCGACGCGTTCGAGCTGAGACCGGTCGAAGCGACGGTCGAGGCCAACCCAGCGACGCTCGATCGCGCCCGCCTGGAGGCGTGGGCGGCGCTGGGGATCACACGACTCTCGCTCGGCGCCCAGTCGCTGTCGCCGGACGGGCTGCGCGCGCTCGGCCGCACCCACCGTCCGGAAGACGTCGCCCCAGCGGTCGCCGCGGCCCGCTCGGTGGGTCTGGACGTCAGCCTCGACCTCATCTTCGGCTGGCCTGGCCAGACCGTCACCGCCTGGCGCGCGGACCTCGCGGCTGCGGTGGCCCTGGGGCCGGACCATCTGTCCTGCTATCCACTCGAGCTCGCGCTCGAGCCGGAGGAGGCGGTCGCGAACTGGCCCGGCGCCGGTTGGTCCTCGGTCGAGCGCTGGCGGCGACGCTCCGCGGCTGCGCAACCGGATGACGACGGCATCGCAACGCTGTACGAGCTCACCGAGCGGTTCCTCGGATGTAACGGCTACCGCCACTACGAGATCGCGAACTGGGCCCGCGCGGGCAAGCTCTGCCGGCACAACCTTGGCTACTGGCGCAACGACGACTGGCTCGGCGTGGGCGCTGGAGCGCATTCGCATCTCGACGGCGTTCGCTCGCGTAATCCCGGGGTCCTGCCCGCCTACATCGCCGCGGTCGACCGCGATGAGCCGCGGATCGTCGACGCTGCCACCGATGACGCCGTGGACGGGGCGATGCTCGCCCTGCGGCTCGACGACGGCCTCGACCTGGCGCGTTACGGCGCCCGATTCGGGCCGGCCGCCGCGACACATGTCCGCGGCGCGCTGCGTTCGCTCGACGGCACGCGTCTCGTCGACTGGTCCGGTGAGCGCGCACGCCTCACCACTCGCGGCCGCTTGCTCGCGAATGAGGTGTTCGTGAGGCTTCTGCCGGACGACATGAAGGTGTAGACGTTGGTCTAGTACGACTGCTCGCTTGCGGCGAGATGCCGAACGCGATATGACACATCACACATAGCACTTCTCCCAGCGCGAAAGAAATTTGGGGAGGCCTCATGCAGGACGAGAACACTGGAAACGATTGGTCATCGCAGAAGCAGCCAGGATCGATCTGGCCCGCGCCGCAGCCGGCGGGCACGCCGCCAACGCCACCGTCGTCGACGAGTGGCGGTAGAGGGTCGACCGGTGGCGGCAAGTCGAGTGGTGGGTCATCGATGGGTGGCACCGGATCGATGGGCGGGTCTTCGATGGGTGGCGCGGCCGCAAAGCCGAGCGCCGGCCGTAAGAGCACCGCACGCAAGAAGACGACCGCGAAGAAGAAGACCACCGCACGCAAGAGCGCCACGCGCAAGAAGACGACCGCGAAGAAGAAGACCACCGCCCGTAAGGGCACCACACGGAAGTCGACGGCGCGCAAGGGCACCAAGAAGAGCACCGGACGGAAGTCCACGGCGCGAAAGAGCACGACCCGCAAGCGCCGCCGCTAGCGCGAGTCCGCCCGAAACCAGACACGCCGCCCCGTCGGGCGGCGTGTCTCTTTAACGGGAAGAAACGGCTAGTTGCGCTTGCCGCGACCCATCCCGGGCTTGCGCCCGTGGTTGGCCTTCTTGCTGCGCCAGCCCAGCTTTCCGGTCGTTTTCTGCTTCTTTTGCCCTTTGCTCATGCCGAGTCACGCCCTCCACTGAAGAGATGGAGCTGCAGCGCCCGCGTCGGCGGGGCGATCAGCTCGGTCACCAGCCATTGTGCGACGTCGGTGCCCGGAGCGTCGGGGGCGAGGCCGACGCGCGACCTGGCGCTCTCCAGGCGCTTCCGTGTCGCTCGTGGATCGAGGCCGACCGCGCGCGCGGTATCCGCGAGCGAGCGTTCGAGTACGTCCCGCAGCACGAAGACGCCGAGATCCGCGCCGCGGAGCGCGTGCCGTCCCACGAGGTCGCGCAGGCCGGCGCCGAAGAGGCGCCCGGTCGCCACGGCGTCGCGGATCGTGGACGCGGCCTCGCCGTCGAGATCCCCGATGCGGAGGAGCGCGGCGATCTCGCCGTTCGGCAGGTGACGCGCCTGCTCGAGCGATGCCAGGAAGCGCTGGACCACGACGTCGTCGGACACGGTCGGCATCGCGGCGCCCGGGGCGCCGGCGGCGATGCGACCAAGGGCCGCGGCGAGGCCGCGGCGGAGTCCATCGAGGTCGCCGAAACGCACGACCTCCACGACCGCGGGATTACCGAGCAACAGACGCGACACGGTCCGGTCCCGCTCGACGACGAGCACGACCGGCACGGCATGCTCTCGCGCCAGCTCCACTTCGATGCCGACGCCGAACGACGGGATACCCGCGTACGCCACGACGACGCGCGCCGAGGTCACGTGCGCGCGGTCGATGTCGTACACGGCGCGAGGGTCGAGATCAGCCGCGGCCATGGGACCGGTGACGCGGTGGGGAAGGTACGCGCGGAGGCCCACCGACTCCACGACCTCGGCGAGCAGCTCGTAGAAGAGGCGCATGCGCGCGCCTTCCTCGAGCGCGGTCAGCGCGCCCGAGACGTACGCCTCGCCAATGCGGACCGT
>JBDTMY010000035.1:0-14764 GCA_039934015.1 Chloroflexota bacterium
GACGTACTTCACGAGGTCGAGCTCGTAGTAGCGGGCGGGGCCGACGTAACGCATCCCCGCCTTCTCCATCACACGGCGTGAGGCGACATGCTCGGGGAAGCAGATGGCGATGATCTCGCCTAGACCGAGCTCGCGGAAGCCGTAGCCGAGGCAGGCGCGCGCCGCCTCGGTGGCGAGACCGCGACCCCACCATTCCTTCGCGAAGTGGTACGCGACCTCGATCTCCGGGCCTTTGCCCTCGACGTACACGAGCCCGCAGTCGCCGATGAATTCGCCGGTCGCGCGGAGCTCCACCGCCCAGAGGCCGAAGCCATGCTCGCGCTCGTGTCGCATGAAGCGCTCGACCGCTCCGCGCGTACGCTCGAGCGAAGGCGAGGCGCCGCGCGGGATGTAGCGCATCGTCTCGTCGTCGCCGAAGACACGCTCGTGGAGCGCTTCGGCGTCGCCGAGCTCGAACGAGCGGATGATCAGGCGCGGCGTTTCGATCGGGAACGCAGTGGCGCGACGAGCGCGGTCGGACGTCGGCTCTACGGTCACGGCGCCCTGAGTTTAGGGTCGAGCGCCAGCAGCGCGCGCAGCGCGGCCGGCCACGCGAAGTGGTGGCGCGACGCCACGGCGCCGGTCGTTTCGTCGTACGCCTCGGGCAGCAGACCGTCCCACATCTCGACGCGCTGCAACCGCTCCCAGCCTCGGCGCTCGCGCTCAGCGTCACTCAGCACGCGGGCCACGACGATCTCCTGGAGATCGCCCAGCGGCCACGGATGGCGCGTGTGCAGGGAGCCGAGTCCAGCCAGCGCGCCCGGGAAGTAGCCCTCGTTCTCGCGGCTCCATGCGAAGTCGATCGTCGCCCGCCACACCGGATCGTCCGCACCGCAGAAGCCCCAGGCGGGCGCGAACACGGTGGGCATGTCGTTCGCGTCGTGGTAGTGACGAGCGCCGTCGCCGCGGTTGCCGCGGACGGCATACGCGAAGCGCCCGGACTCGGTGAAGCCGGCGAGCGTCGCGTCGCGAACTTCGGTCGCCGCGCGCGGATCCAGGTCGCGAAGCACGCGCCAGAGGAGCACGTGGCTCGAGAAGTGGAAGGGCTGCTCGAGCGGATCGTCGGCGGGAGTCTCGTCGGTCGCGATTAGGCCGAAGGCCGACCGCCGCGCGAGCAGCGCGCGCAGCAGCTCGTCGCGCAGCGCCGCGTAGCGGTCGCGATGGCCGGTCTGTCCGGTGAGGCGCGCGTGATCCTCCAGTAAGAGGAACGGGAAGAGCTGCTGGTCGAGCTGGAACGCCGGATCCTTCGACGCTCCGTTGGCCAGCGAGGCGCGGGGCCACCACCCGGCGGGCCGCTCCGCGGCCTCGAACAGCCAGCGCAGGAAGCCGTCGACGACCGCGCGCACGCGCTGGTCGCGCGGCGAGAGCTCCAGGAGCATGCGACAGACGTAATAGGCGTCGCGCGTCCAGACCAGCGGAAGGATCTCGTGATCCGCGAGTACCGCCACGAAATCGTCGCCCGTTCGGGTCGCGGCGCAGTCGACCGCGTATGCCGTCGCGCGGCGGACCGGATGATCCGACTCCGCGGCGCGCCCGATATCGATCCACCAGGCGCGCCGCTGGCGCACCTCGGTGCTCACCAGATCGTGGCCCTCGCCTGCCAGCAGGATCGCCTCCTGGATCGCGTCGTCCAGCGAGTCGCCAAGAGCGACCGCAACGATGAACGGCAGGCTCATGCCGGCGGGCACGTTCGCGTGCGTCGGCAGCGCGATCGCCGCGGACGCTCCCAGCTCGCGGTCGTCGAACCAGATCAGCTGCCCGTCATCGCCGGTCGTCGTCTTCGAGCCGACCGCGGGCAGCGGTCCGCCCGGCGTCAGCTGCGTGTAAGCGGCGCGCGCGAGTCGCATCTTGCCCTGCCATTCGATGCCAACGGCGATGTCCTCGTCGTAAGCGGCGACGCGCACGATCTGGAGCGCGCCGCGCCGACCTCGCGGCGCGAAGCTGAGGACCTCGATACGCGCGTAGTCGGGTCGATCGATGACCGCGAGCGGCAGCGAATCCTCGACGAGGAATGCGTCCGCCCGACCGGCCGCGAGGAGCGCCAGTCCGAAGCCCTGGCGTGAGGGTGCCGCCAGATCGGCGCGGTAGCGGCGGGCCGCCGGTCGATCGCCGCGGCTCGCGTCGGGAAACTCCGGCATGTCCGTGAGCACCACGCGTCCATGGACCGGATGCGTGATGCCGAGGTCGAGCCAGCGGCCGTTCGGGGTGAGCGTGCCCGCGACGATGCCGTTGCCCACGTCGAGAGGCTTGTACGGGCGCGCTGGGTCGAGCCGCGTCGGGCGCAGGCTAGGCGTCCACCGCGTTGCCGCTGGTGGCGTCCATCCAGCGCGCGTGCGCGAGATCGAACGCGAGATGCACGTCCTCATCCGGCTTGACCGTCGTATTGACCGGCGCCTCGACCTTCACCGCGGTCTTGCCGACCATGACCGTGACGAGGGCGTTCGAGCCGAGGGGCTCCACGACGAGGACCTTGGCCGGCAGGCCCTGGTCCGCGAAGTCGATCTGCTCCGCACGGATGCCGAGGACCAGCTGACGCCCCGTTTCGATCCGTCGGCCGCCGAGCGGGAGGCTGAAGCCGTCGCCCGCGAACGCGCCGTCCTTGACGGTCCCGCCGAGGAAGTTCATCGGCGGCGAGCCGATGAAGCCGCCGACGAACTGCGACGCCGGGTGGTCGTAGATCCGCATCGGCGGCTCGCACTGCACGATCACGCCATCGCGCATCACGGCGATGCGGTCGCCCATGCTCATTGCCTCGACCTGGTCGTGCGTGACATACACCGTCGTACGGCGCACCTCGCGGTGGAGGCGCTTGAGATCCGCGCGCGCCTGCAGCCGCAGCAGCGCGTCGAGGTTCGAGAGCGGCTCGTCCATCAGCAGCACCGGCGCGTCCATGACCAGCGCGCGAGCGACGGCGACGCGCTGGCGCTGGCCGCCCGAAAGCTGCGAGGGATAGCGGTCGAGGAAGGGCTCCAGCGAGAGCAGCGCCGCCCCTTCCTTCACGCGCTTCTCGATCTCGGGTTTGGGTCGCTTGTGCATCCGCAGGCCGAACCCGATGTTCTGCGCGACCGTCATGTGCGGGAACACGGCGTAGCTCTGGAAGACCATCGCGATCTCACGCGCGCGCGGCGCGAGGTGGGTGACGTCGCGGTCCCCGATGAAGACGCGGCCGCCGCCATCGACCTGCTCGAGGCCGGCGATGCACCGCAGGAGCGTCGACTTGCCGCAGCCGGACGGGCCGAGGAGGACGAGGAACTCACCGTCCTTCACCTCGAGGCTCACGTCCTTCAGCGCGGCTTGCTTTCCGAACATCTTGGTCACGTTCTCGATCCGGATCCCGGCCATCGCTCAGCGTCCTCCCCACAGGTTCAACAGGTAGCGCCGCATGAAGAAGATGAAGACGATCGCCGGCATCACCATGAAGAATCCGCCGGCGAACTTGAAGTACAGCGGAGATTGCTGCAGCGCGAACAGCACGAGCGCCGGGAGAGTCCTCTGCCGCAGCGTGAGGATCGACGCGGCGAAGACCTCGTTCCACGAGATCACGAAGGTGAAGATCGCGGCCGCCGCGAGGCCGGGTAGCGCCAGCGGAAGGGCGACCCGCAGGAACGCCGTGAAGCGCGAGCATCCCAGTGTCATCGCGGCTTCCTCGAGCTCGTTCGAGACACCCGCGAAGACACCCGCGGTGACGAGGATCACGAACGGCAGCGCCATCGCGGTGTGGACGAGCGAGACGCCGACGATGTTGTCGTACAGGCCCAGGCGCACGAACGCGACCGCGAGCGGGATCGAGAGGATCGCGACGGGGAACATCTTGGTCGCGAGCACGATGAGCTGGAACGCCTGCCTGCCGCGGAAGGTGAAGCGCGCGAGCGCGTATCCCGCGGGCGCTCCGAGCAGCATGCTCAGCACGATCGTGATCACTGCGACGGCGATGCTGTTCAGCACCGCCGCGATCACGCCCGTCGACTGCAGGAAGATCTGCATCGTCTCCGTCGACAGGTCCGTCGGGAGGAGCGGCTTCGGATAGACAAAGACGTCGTTCGGACGGCTGAAGGCGGACAGGAAGATCAGATAGAAGGGCACGATGACCCACAGCGCGAGGAGGACCGCGCTGCCGTAGATCAGCGTGCGGTCGATCGTGCGGGCGTTCATGCGCGTTTCACCTCGGCCTCGCGGAGCCCCAGCACGCGCAGGTACACGATCGTGAACACGACCGTGAGCCCGAGGAGCAGCAGCGCGTAGGAGGCCGCGAGATGCGCGTTGCGGTTGTTCGCGTACCAGCTGTACGCCTCGGCTGCGATGACCGGCAGGTTGCGCCCGGCCAGCGCGAGCACGACGGCGAAGGTCTGGAACGCGAAGATGGTCCGGATGATCAGGGCGGACTGCAGGCTCGGACGGAGCAGCGGCAGGACGACGTGGATCGTGCGCCGGATCCGATTCGCGCCGTAGAGATCCGCGGCCTCGAAGTACTCGCGCGGGATCAGCTGCAGCCCCGCGACGAGGATCACCATGACGATCGATGTCGCCCGCCACGACTCCGCGATGACGATCGCGGCGAGCAGCCCCCCGAAGTTCTCGAACGACAGATACACCTTCGGGTCCTGGATCAAGCCGATACCCTCCGCGACCGTGTTCAGGTACCCCCGCTCGGTGAACACCGCCAGCCACAGGATCCCGGAGGCGAGATCCGAGATGGCGAGCGGGATCGCATAGATATAGAGGAACCACTGGTGGCCCTTGAAGCGCGAATGGATGAGCAGCGCCATCGCGAGCGCGAGCACGATCTGCAGCGGGACGATCAAGACGATGAGCAGCAGCGTGTTGCGCCAGGCGTCACTGAAGTTCGTGTCGCCCGTCATGCGCTCGATGTACTCCGTCGTGAGCCCGCCGGAGTCAGCCTGGACGGCGAGCAGCAGCGCCTGGACCATCGGGATCAGGATCAGCAGGGCCAGGAAGATGATCGAGGGAAGGAGGAGCGCGAACGGAAGGATGTCTTCCGTTCGCGCCCGCATCCGCATCACGTCTGGTGCTCGGTCACTTCACCTGGCAGGGGCCGGTCGATGTGCCATCGGGGCCCCAGCACTTCGCGTTCGCGTCCGTGAGGGTCTTGTTGATGATCGCGGCCTGCTCGTTCAGGACGGTCTGGATGTTCTCGCCCTTCACGATGATCCGCTGGAAGGTATTGAGGATCGCGGTGTTGAAGTTGCCGCCCTGCGAGCCAAGTCCGACGGGCAGCGGGACGACCTTCGCGTCCTTCGCCGCGGATTGTTTCGCGACCGCGTCCGCCTCCAGCTTCAGACCCGGGTCGAGATCAGCGGGCATCGCCACGTCGGTCACCGGGAAGAAGCTGTTGTTCCGCAGTGTCGCGATCTGCGTCTCCGGCTTGAGCAGGTAGTCGATGAAATTCTCGGCGCCGCTCACGTTCGGGCTGGTCTTCGGGATGCCGAGTCCGATGACGACGCTCATGTAGTAGCGGCCCTTCGGGCCAGCGGGCGCCGGGACGGCCTTGAACTCGGTCGGCTTCGCCTTGAGGACGTTGATGAGCCGCGCCGCGTGGTCCATGGCGATCCAGACCTCTTCGGACTGCAGCGGCTCCTGCATGAAGGCGTAGGTGGTCGATTGCGGGTTCGAGTACGACCACAGCTCCTTCATCTTCTCCCACATCGTGACAGCGTCGGCGCTCTTGAATGTCGTGACGAGGCCGCCGGTGTACGACGGATACCAGTAGCCCTGGATCAGGCGGTGGATCAGCCCGTTCGTGCCGATCGGCCACCCGAAGCGCTTCTGACCGGTCTTGTCGAAGATGTTCTTGGCCCACGCGATGAGCTGGTCATAGGTGAGCGCGTTCACGTCGGCGCCCGCCGGCAGGTACTGCACTGCCTTGTTGTTGTAGGCGAGGAAGTAGGTCGCCTGCATCCACGGGATGTAGAGCTGGGTGCTGCCGCCGACCTTCCCGAGGTTCAGCATGTCGGCGTTGATCTTCTTGTCGCTGTTGCGGGTGGCGACCTTCGCCAGGTCATTCAGATAATTTCCGGCGACGATCGAGCCGAACTGGCCGTTCTCCAGACCGATGATGCCGATCTGGCCCGTGCCCCCGGCTTTGGCCTCGACCGTGATCCGGTCGATGATCACCGGCTCCTGGTCCGTGATGAATTCAACGCCAGGACCCTTCCAATCGGCGAGGATCTTCTGACGCATGGCCTCCTGCTCGGTGACGGGCGAGAACTGCGTCGACGCGAAGACGAAGTTCTTGCCCGCATCGGTCGCCGTTGGACCGGTGGCCGCGCCACCACCCACCGGCGCACCGGTCGTGGAACACGCCGTGAACAGGATCGCGAGCGCGCCGGCGATGGCCAACGCGCGCATGCCGCTGGAACGTCGCATTGCTGTACCTCCCCGAGCGGTCTGCCGAGACTCTATGCGTCCGCGTACGAAAGCGCGACCTGAAGGACCTCGGCCGGGCGCGCCAACGCGTCGAACGCCGCCTGCGCCCGCTCGACAGGAATGGATACCCGCGGCAGCGCGCCGAGGCTCACCTTGCGTGCGCGTGCCAGCTCGACGCCGTACGCGCGGAGGGCACCGATCTCCCAGCGCGGATGGAGATTTCCGATCTGGCCCGACCGCACCTCGACGCCGTTGTGATGGAACTCGTCACCGAGGAACAGGCCGGTCGCTTCGCCCTGATAGAAACCGACAGCGACGACCGTCCCGCGGCGGCGCACCACACGGATCGCCTCCTGAAGCGCGCGCGTGCTGCCTGAGCACTCGAAAGCCACCGGGATCCCGTCGGGACCGAGCTCGCGCTTGAGGCGAAGCGCGACATCCTCGCCCGACGCGTCGAGTGGAACGAACCCGAGCGACTTCGCGATCGCGAGCCGCTGCGGCAGCCGGTCGATGGCGTAGACCGTCGCGGCGCCGGTCGCGAGCGCGACCTGCGCGAGGATGAGCCCGACCGGTCCGCAGCCGAAGACGACCGTCGGCGCGCCGGCGTGTCGTTCCTCCGCGTACGCGACCGCATTCACGGCGATCGGCAGCATCTGCGCGAGGTCCGCTCCGTCCTCGAACGAAAGCTCCGTCGGCAGACGCTGCGCGGCCGCGTCGGCGAGCGAGAGCGTGGTGAACTCCGTGTGCCGCCACTTGCCGAAGACGCGCGTTCCCGGGGGGACCTCCGCGTCGCTGCTCGCGACCACCGTTCCCGCGGCGCGGTAGCCGAAGACGATCGGGTGATCCTGCGTGGGCGTGCCCGGCGTGAAGACGCGAAGCTCGGGATCCCACGTTTTGTGGAGATACGGGTTGCTCGCGTCCCGCCCGATGTAGGTCATCTCGGTCCCGGGGCTGATCACCGAAAGCTCGGTCCGGACGCGCACCATCCCCGGCGCGAGCGGGCCCAGGGGGTACACGTGGCATTCGACGGCGCCGGTCTCGGTGATGCGAACGGTCCGTCCTCCGATCTCGCCGCGCTCGGCGAGACGGTCGGCCAGGCTCAGGCGAGTCCCGCTTCGGCCATCTTCGATCGGACGTATGCCACGGAGGCCGGCAGGGCCGTTTCGGCATCGCTCGAAAGCGCAGCGAGCTCGAACGAGGCGTAGCCCCGGTACTTGAGGCGCGCGAGCGCCGCGAACACCGGCGCGAGGTCGAGATGGCCGCGCCCCGGCTCGTGACGCTGCGAGTCCGCGAGGTGGACGTACGCGAGCCACTCCCCCGCCGACTCGAGCGCGACGCCCAGATCGGCCTCCTCGATGTTCATGTGGAACACGTCGCCCATCACGAACACCGCCGCGCTGCCGATACGTTCCCGCAGACGCAGCGCGTCAGCGATCGTCACGCAGAGGTCGTTCTGATAGCGGTTGATCGGCTCGACATACAGCTGGGCGCCGGCGCGCTCCGCACGCGACGCGAGAGCTCTCATCCCTTCGACGAAGATGAGCTCGTCCGCGTCGCGCGCGCGGCCCGTCCCGATGTTCGGCAGGTGGCGCGTCCGACCCCAGATCGGCACCACGACGCATCCCGTGCCGAGCTCGCCGGCGAGCGCGACGAGATGTGCGAGGTCTTTGCGCGCGAGCCGGATCTGCTCCGGATCGGGGTCGATGAGCCAACCGCGGTAGCCACCGCAGATCGCCGAGATCGGGATGTGCTCGCGGAGGGCGATCTCGGCGTCGTCGAACGGCTGCTGCGATAGCTCGATCGCCTCGAAGCCGTAGCGCCGGGCGTTGTCGAACTTCTCGCGCAGCGATGCGCCCGGCAGAAGCCGGTCCTGGATCGAGAGCCGCACGCGCTCCCCATCCTTCACCCCACGCTCACCCACTTCTCGCGCGACGCGCTCTCGAGCGCCGCGGCGGCGAAGCGCGCGTGCCGCAGGCCGTCGTCGAACGTCGGGAGCGGCGCAGCGGGTGCGGCGTCGTCGCCGGCGAGCCGCGCATACACCGCGGCCAGCAGATTCCGTCGCGCCTCGTTCGGCCCGGCCGGCAGCGCCGCGAGCGTGCGCGCGGCGGGCGAGAGCAGCTCGTCGCCGCGCCGCACCTCGACGGCCTCGCCCACTCGCGAGCCGAGCCACAGCTCGTTGGGACGGTCGTGGCGCCAGGTCGCCGAGCCCATCGAGCCATCGAGCGAGAGCTCCAGGTCGTTGCGGTGGCCGGCCGCGGCCTGCGACAGCACGACACTTCCGGTCATCCCGTTGGAGAAGCGCAGCAACACTCCGGCGTGGTCCTCCGTGGGACGACCGTGCAGCCGCCCGATCTGCGCTGTCACCGCGACCACCCGCTGGCCGCTCGCCAGCTCCACGAGATCGAGCCAGTGCACGCCGATGTCCGCGATCGCGCGTGACGCGCCGCCCTGTGTTTCCTCCACGCGCCAGTTCGCGTCGGTCGCGAGCAGCAGCCAGTCCTGCAGGAACGAGCCGCGCGCCGCGTGCAGCGGACCGAGGAACGCAACGCGCGTCGCGAGCTCCACCACGAGCGGATGGAAGCGGTAGTTGTACGCGAGGACCGCGAGGCGTCCGCTCTCGTGGGCGAGGGCGACGAGCTCCTCGGCGCCGCTCACGTCGAGCGCGAGCGGCTTCTCGCACACAACGTCCTTTCCCGCGCGGAGCGCGCGCCCCGCGAGCGCGACGTGAAGGTCGTTCGCCGCGCAGACATGCACGACGGTCACCGCCGGATCCTCGAGCGCGCGCGGGTCTTCCATCGCACTCCGCGCGCTGAGCGGACCGTTGAATGGGATGCCGAGCTCGTCGAGCGCGTCTGCGTGCTTGGTGCCGGCATAGCCGGAGCCAACGATCAGCGCGCGGCGGTCCCCTTCCACGGCGCCATTGTGAACGCGGCCCCAGAATCAGGACGTGGCGGAGTTCATCCCCTTCCGCGGATTTGGCTATGACCCCTCGATCGCCGGCCCGCTCTCGAGCCAGATCTGTCCGCCGTACGACGTGATCGACGAGAAAGAGCGCGAGCGCCTGTACGCTCGAAGTCCGTACAACTTCGTCCGCATCGAGTTCCCAAAGGACGGGCCCGACGACAGGTACGCGCGCGCGGCTTCGGACCTGAGCGACTGGATACGCCGGGAGGTGCTTCGCCGCGACGGGCGGGACTCCTTCTATCTGCACGAGCACGAATTCGAGGTCGCGGGCCGGCGTTTCGAACGCCGCGGGATCTTCGGCGCGCTGCGCCTCTACCCGCAGAGCGACGGTGTCGTCCTGCCCCACGAGCTCACTTTCCCGAAGGCGAAGGCCGACCGCCTCGAGCTGTTGCGCGCGTCACGCGCCAACACCAGTCCGGTGTTCGGCATGTTCGCCGACGAACACGGCCTCATGCGCTCTCTTGGCGAGGCCCCGCTCACACCAGCGGGCGACACGACCATCGGCGCCGAGCGCCACCGGCTGCAGCGCATCGACGACCCCGCGACCATCGGGCAGATCGCGTCGGCCTTGAGCGACCGGCGTGTATACATCGCGGATGGTCATCACCGTTACGAGACGGCCCTGAATTACCTTGCCGAGCTCGTTGATGTCGGTCCGAAGGCGCCGGAGCGATACACCCTCGCGTTCCTTTGCGCGCTCGACGATCCCGGCTTACGCATCTTCGCGACGCACCGCGTCGTTCGCGGCGGGGACGACGCGCTCGAGGCCGCGATCGCGCGGTCTTTCGACTTCGGCGAGATCGATCGCGGCGCGCTCGGTGACATCCAGCCGGGGATCGTCGTCGCGCGCGACGGAGTTTTCCGTTCGCTGACCATGCGCCCGACCGTTGACCTGTCCGCCCTACCCAAAGCGTGGCAGAACCTTCCCGTGGCGATCGCCGAAGAGCTGCTCGTCAGGCCGGCGCGCGAGGCGGGTGCGGAGATCACGTACGAGCACGACCTGGAGCGCGCGATCGCGGCGGGCACGGCGATCCTTCTGCGCGCGGTGGAGCCTTCGACCCTTCAGCGCATCGCGGACGCCGGCGAGCGGATGCCGCAGAAGACGACCTATTTCTTTCCGAAGGTGCCCGCCGGGCTGGTGGTGAGGACCCTGAGTCCCTAGGACGCGGACTAGCGGTACGCGAAACGCGGGCGTCCGACGTCGGCGATGAAGCTCAGGAGCGCAAAGAGCGTCACCAGAACGAGTGCGCTCGCGGTGAACGCGCCGGCATCGCGGTTCGCGATCGACTGGAGCGTGACGTACCCGATGCCGTTCCAGTTGAAGATGTACTCGACGATCGGCAGGCTCGCGATCGAAACCCGCAGCCCGGACCCGAGGCCCTCGAGGACGACGGGCAGCGCATGAGGCAGCACGTGGACTCGGACGATCCAGCTCTGGAACAAGCCCTTCGCGTGCGCGGTGGCCACGAATTCCGCGTCCATGACGTCGCTCATGCGCGTCGCGGTGAGCTGGGCCGTGATCGCGAGCGCCGGGATCGCCACGGCGAGGAGCGGCAGAACGATGTGCTCGTCATAGCCGAATCCGTACACCGGCAGGAAGCGCGACCCGGTCACTGGATTGGCGCCGAGCACGATCACCGCGATCTGGAGGAAGTAGGCGACGAAGAACGACGGGATCGCGGCGGTCAGACCCGTGGCCGCGAGCACCATGCCACTAGCCAGCGCGCGACGGCGCACCATCGCGGCGACCGCGCCGAGGAACACGCCGAGCGTCAATGCGATCGCCGCCGCACCCACGAGCAGCACGAGGCTGCGCAGCGCGGCATCCGCGATGAGCGCTGGCAGCGATTGCTCGTAGAGATCCGTCAGCGGTACGCCACAGGTGCGCGGGGCGGGTGGCTGTCCGAAACCGGGTGCGGCCTGCGGTGCGCAAAGGAAGCCCGGTCCCTTGGCGAGCGAGTAGGCGGGGTACTGCGCCATCGCGAGAGGCGCGGCCGCCGCGAGCGCGGCCCAGAGCACCAGCACGACCACTGGGATGCGGACGACCCTCACAGCGATGCTCATCGGCGGAGCTCCGGGGCACCGAGGGCATCGCGGGCGGCGATGTAGCCGAGGAGCGCGGCCGCATCCGCGCGGAGGTCCCCCGCGCCGCCGGTCCCGGTGACGAGGACCGAGCGGGACTTCGGGAACGCCTGGATGCCTGGCCACGTGAAGTCATCGCCAACAGACGCGCGGGTGAGCTGGGCGCGAGCGCCGGAACGCTGCGCGTACTCGTCGAACGCGGGGATCAGATCCGCTGAGATGGTGTTGAAGCGAAGGCGCTCGCCCTCGAGGTCATCGATGACGACGATCAGATCCCATCTCGTGCGGCCGAGAAGATCGGCGACCTGCCGCGCGTTACCGAGTGGGTCCGCCGAGCGATCGAACACGACGAAGGCGACCTCTTCCCCGGTGCGGTCCGCGAGCGCCCTGATCGTGGCGGCGAGCGCATCGAGTGCGGGACGCGAGCTGAGTCGTGTGCCCGGAGTGACGGCCCAGACCAGGACGCGCGGCGCATCACCGGTGGTACCGACGAGGCTCCGCGGAGTGGCCTTCACTCGTTCCACGGGCAGCTCGAGGTGCGCAGTCACGCCCAGGTCACGTGCGAGCGTCTGCCGCCAGATCGGATCGTCGCTCTCGACGATGCCGGTCTGAGTCACAGGGGCGCCGACCACCGCCGAGTGCGCGAGGCGATCCCAGATTCCCTTCGGCGACACGCCCAGCGGGCCGAGGATCCGTTCGGCTGCGCTCAGGCTCAGGACGATCACGGGCGGCCTGTCGGAGCGCTCGATCGGCGTCGACTCGCCGAGACGCTTGTATGGATTGATCCGCCCGACGTTGGTGGCCGTGAGCGGGAATGTCGGCAGGAACGGATCGATATACAGGACGGCCCGAGCGCCACGCTTGAGAGCGTTCGCCACCGCCGTCTCGAAGTCTTGCGTAACTGTCGAGAAACGAGAACCGCTCCTGATGTTCGGCGTCTTGAAGATGACCGCGATCTTCCCGCTCACGTCGACGGCAAGGTAGTCGTCGGGCCATTTCTCGACGATCTTGCCGAAGCTCGGACCGCTGAAGATCTGTGTCGCGACCGCCGGGTGGTCCGATGGCGAGATGCCCCATCCTGCGAAGATGAGCGGCGCGTCGAACACTCCGCCGCCCGACGCGAAGTACAGGACGGGCAGGAAGTCGGTCGGGCCGTCGCCCTCCTCGTTGAGCACTCCGGCCCCAGGCACCGTCACGCTCGCGGGACCGGTCTGCGCGAGCTTGGTGATCTGTCGCTCGACGACGTAACTCGTGCCGATCGGACGCAGGCCAGCATCCGAGAACACTTGCTCTACCGGCGCCCCGATCGTCACGCGCTCGCGCGCATCTTCCGCCCACTGACCTGCGGCGGCGAAGCGCTCGGGAACGAGCATCGTTGCGACGACGCCAACGGCGCACAGAACCACGAGCACTCCGGCAGCGCGCGAGCGCAGATCGTAGAAGGCGTTTCGGCGCTGGTATTGGCGGGCGATGCCGAGACCGATCGCTGAGATGCCTACCGCCGCCAAAGCGAAAGCGACGCCGGGTACGAGGATGACCCAGCGTGTCGTCCAGAGATTCTCCAGGCTGCGGCTGTTCGCGAGGATCCCGCCCCACTCCGGGATCGTCGAGATGAACGCGCCGTAGAGCTGCCTGGTCGCGCCGATCGTGTAGCCGAGCACGCCGAGTTCCGCGACGGCCACGAGTGATGCGACCGACTGCTGCGCGGTGGAGACCGCGAGCATCGGGACCAGGTGAGGGAGGTGGTGTCGCACGAACAGCGTCGCGCGGCGCACGCCAAGCGCGAGCGCGCTTTCGGTGAAAGCCGAGCCAAGGAGGCGGTCCTGCTCGGCGCGGACGATCCGATACGGACCTGCCCAGCCCGTAATGAGCAGCGCGCCGACGAACGTCAGGATCTGTGGATCGCCGCGAACGAACACGAGCACGACGAGAAGAGCCACCAGCGTGGCGGGCACGGCCGAAACGATCTCCGCGAGCGAGTCGGCGATGACGCGCATTGGGCGCCACCAGCTCGCTGCGATCGCGATGACGAGTCCCATCAGCACCCGCGCCACGCCGGCGATCGTCGCGATGATGAGGGTCGCCCTCGCGCCGGCGAGGACGACGCTGAACAGGTCGCGGCCGAGCGCATCGGAGCCGAGCGGATAGACCTCGCCCGGCGCGTACGGCGGCCGCCGGGTGGGCGGATCGACGACCATGTACAGCGCCTCGTACGGCGCGATGCGCTCGCCGAACAATGCGACAAACAGCAGCGCGAAGAACGCAAAGAGGCCGACGGCGAACCAGGGATCGATGCGGCGCATACCTAATGACCTTACCGGGTGAGCCGCCGTGCGGTTCCCTCTAGGCGGCCCGCCCCAACGATCGATAGCGCAGCAGGGCCTCCCGCGCCTGCGCGCGCTTCACGGGGCCGAGCCATCTCCAGAGCAGCGCCGCCGCGAATTGCACGTCTTCGAAGGAGTTGGCGCACCAGACGTATTGAGGCAGTTTCGACCATGGGTTAGGCAACATCCGCGGGCCCCGCAGTGAACCGACCCCCATGACGCGCGCCACTCGCGACAGCGTCGCAGGCAGCTCGCCGGTACTCGCCTGTGCGATGGATATCTCGATCGTCCGCCTACCGGGTACGCCACCAGCGCCGATGTAGCCCTCGCCATCGAAGAACCCGGCGACCCATGCCAACTCGGTCGTCCGGCTCAGTCGAGGAGCGAGTACCGTGCTGCCGCACTCAGGCGGCATGACTCGACCGGCGCCCTCCGTCGCCCGCTGAAGCTGCGCGCGCTTCCATTCGCTCAACCAAGGCCAGAGCATGGTCATCACTTCGTCGAACGTGCTGTGTTTCTTCGTAGTCCAGTGAAAGAGTCGTTCCCGATACGGACCGGTGATGTTGCCTCTTCCGCCGACAGCTCTTTGGAAGCGGAGAAGCGCTTCGGGGACCTCATCACGTCCGCCCTGATACACCGCCATCTGACGTTCGCGGCTCGGACGATGCAAGCGTTGAGATGAAGACGCAGTCCCTTCAGCGTCGAAGAAACCCGCGGCCCACGCGACCTCATCGCTGTGCATCTACGACCGGTATCGGTCGCGCCTTGCGGGGAGGGCGGGATTCGAACCCGCGGAACCGGAAAATACCGGTTCGGGGGATTAGCAATCCCCTGCACTCGACCGGACTATGCGACCTCCCCGAGGTCTATCGGTGCGACAAGTCTATTCGTTCAGGCGCTCGCTAGCATCAACTCATGTCCGACGATCGCATCCTCGCGATCGACATCGGCGCGGGCACGATGGACGTCCT
>JBDTMY010000036.1:0-5113 GCA_039934015.1 Chloroflexota bacterium
TGCGGGTCGCCTGATGCAGGAGCAGCGTCAGGTCGTAGAGGAGCACCTCATCGCAGAGACGGGCGCGACGCGCGTCGGGGTCGTTTTCGTCCACGGCATCGGTCAGCAGTCGGAGAGCTACACGGTCCGCGAGTTCGGCGGACCGCTGCTCCGCTGGCTGCAGGAATGGCACAAGCGGCGCGGGCTCGACTTCGGCGTCACGTCGTCGGACCTGACCTACGGCGAGCTCGCCGAGCGGCCGGCGCGCTTCACGCTCGACCTCTCCGCCACCGCGGGCCATCCGGCCCAGACCTGGGTCCTCGCCGAGGCCTGGTGGGCGGCGCGACTGAGTGCGCCGAATCTCGACGAGATGACATGGTGGGGTCTGAAGTCGGCCGTCGTGCGTTGCCTGAACCTCGCCCAGGTCGTCGTCGAGTCCTTCCGAAAGCTGCCGCAGTCGCCGAAAGCCATCATCGAGCTGCTTTCGTCCGTCCTCCTGTTCATCGGCTATGTCTCGGCAGCGATCCTGTCGATCCCGCTCATCCTCGGCCTCTACCTGCTCGCGCAGATACCTGGGCCGGTCGAGCGGGCGGTGATGGGTCTGCGGAACTTCGTCCAGGACCAGATCGGCGACTTCTACACGTTCATGTGGGACGACATTCAGGCCGTTCACGTCCGTGGCAGCGTCGCAACTGCGATCCACTTCCTCGTCGATAAGCGCCAGTGCGAGCGCATCGCGGTGATCGCCCATTCGCAGGGCACCGTCGTGGCTTACGACGCGCTCTGCTCAGGTGCGGTCCTGCCCGAAGACCTCGCCCGCGTGACGACCTTCGTGACGTTCGGATCCGCGCTTAACAACGCCTGGGACAAGCGCCTCGTGCCGGCGCGCACGAGCCGGGTCCGCGAGCCGCTGCCGCCGACCGTCCGCTGGATCAATGTCTGGTCCGCATACGACCCCGTGTCGGGTGGTCAGCTCCGCACGCCGTCGCACATCCGGCCGCCGGACGACGACATCGAAGTCACCAACTGGATGAACGTGATCCTCGACCACGGTGGGTACTTCACGAACCGCGAAGAGTTCCTCTCGCGCCTCGCACAGGAGCTCGAGTCTCCCGGCGATCGAAAAGCGTCGCGGTTCTTCCCCGAGGATGGCGAGAAGCCTTGGAGCGCCCACCGCCGCGACCGCGTGCTCACGCTGGTGACGTGGCGCGTCGTGGCGATGCTCGCCTTCGCCGTCGGCGTCGTCGCGCGCGTGCGCGCGTCGGACCGGCTGCGTGCCGACGGCGAGGCGGTGTGGGCCTGGCTCATGACTTTTCCGATCGTTGGAGGTCTGGTCACCTTCGTCGACCAGCACGCCGCGTGGCTCGCCTGGTCCGAGCGGCTTGGCGCGAGGATCCTCGGCATCGGCCTGTGGCTCGCCCTGCTCGGAGCCGCGTACGTGGGGATCAGCTGGCTCGCGTTCGTGCCGTGGCATGACAACGCGGGACAGCGATCGGCCGGCGTCCGGCGGCCACCGGCGAGCCAGCGGACGATCATCGTCGCGTCTTCCATCGCGATGTTCTTCGCCATCTTCATCGGCGTCCTGGTGATGGCCCAAGCGCCGGCGCTCCGGCGACCATAGGAGGTGGGTGAGTGGCTGCATACGTGATAGCGATCGTCGATGTGACCGACGTCGAGGGCTACAAGGAGTACGCACGGCAGGTGCTCGCGACGATCGCGAAGTACGACGGCCGTTACTTGATGCGCGGGGGCGCGATGGAGCTCAAGGAAGGCACGTGGTCCGGCCCGCGCACCGTGATCGTCGAGTTCCCGTCGCTCGCTCGCGCGCGGGAGTGGTACGAGTCACCCGAGTACCAGCCGGTGCGTGCGATCCGTCAGCGGTGCTCGCGCGCGCAGGTCGCGCTCTTTGAAGGCGTCGCCGACCCGCAGGGCTAGAGCCGCCAGCGCTCCGCGATCCAGCTGGTCACGTCCGCGTTCGCGGGCGCGTCGAGCGTGTGGGCGGCGTCGTAGATCTTCACCGTCTTCGTGCCGCCGATCCGCTCCTGCCAGGCCTTCATCTGCTCCGCCGTGTACGTCGTGTCCCGCGAGCCGTTCTGGACGAGTACGGCCCCGGCGATGCTTGGCGCGTAGATCATCTGGTCGACGGTCGCCATCAGCGCGACATAGCCGGGTGCGAGCGTCCGAGATGACGCGCGCGCGAGCTCGGTGAGGATCTGCGGCCCGCCGGAGCGCAGTACGACGAGGTTCACGCGCTTGTCGACCGCAGCGGTGATCGCCCCGAGCCATGCGCCGTACGAGAAGCCGTAATAGCCGACCCGCGTCCGATCCACGTCGGCGCGAGCGACGAGCAGATCGATCGCGCGCCGTGCGTCCAGCACGGTCTCGATCGCCTCCTCGCGGTCCTGCGCGGTGAACGTCCAGATCTGCGGCCGTGCCGCCGCGAGCTGCGATTGCTCCAGCACGAGCGTGACGACGCCTCGACGCGCGACCGCGAGCGCATCCGGGCGGATGCCGTCACGGGCTTCGTTCGATCCCGCGACGAACACCATGGCTGGATGCGGTCCGCTGGTCGGCGGCGTGATCAGGTACGCGCGCGCGCGACCCCCCCTCGCTCCCGTGAACTCGATGTCGCGCACGGTGAGCGTGCCGTCGAGTGCGGTGCCGCGCTCCACGATCCCGATCGGCACGGCCGCGTCGTATGCGAACTGGACAGCGAGATCCTCGAGCCGGCTGCCGGAGGGGAGTGGCGTCCGAGGCGTGGCCGTTGGCGCGGCCGCGATCGACGAAGCGGGTGTTGAGGAAGATGCGGCCGGCGATGCGGTCGTACGGACTTCGCTCGCACCGCAGGCGGCGGACACGAGCGCCAGGATGATCACGAACGCGCGCCGGACCACGTCGTCAGGGTACGACGCGGTCCGGTCTCACGCCTGCCCGCTACCGCCGCGTTCGGAGGCTGTAGCCGCCGCCACTGACTCGGACCAGCGCTCCGACTTCGGATAGTTTTTCAGCGTGTTGGTGGGGCGACGGTCGGATCTGGTCTTCGATCCCCGCTCCGAGACCCGCATCGTCATCGCCGCCGCCGTACTGGCAGGCACCTTCTTCGGCGTGCTGGCACTCCTGCGCCACTGGACGTTCCACTCGACCGCGTCGGACCTCGCCGTGTTCGACCAGGTGCTCTGGAACACGATCCACGGACGTTTCATGGAATCGACCCTCAGCCTCGCCCGCTGCGAGCCGCACTCGTTCTTCGGCGACCACTTCTCGCCGGCGCTGCTGCTGATCCTGCCGCTGTACCTCGTCGTCCCTCGTCCCGAGACGCTGATCGTCGTGCAGACCGCCGCGCTGGCGCTCGGCGTGTGGCCGGTCTACCTCCTCGCGCGGCGATCCCTCCCGGCCGGTGGGCAGCGGCTCGTGTGGGTCGCCGCCTACCTGCTGAGCGCGCCTCTCTCATTCATCGCGCTGTACGACTTCCACGAGATCACGCTCGCCGTCGCTCCGCTTGGATTCGCGTTGTACTTCCTGGCGACGCGGCGGACCGTGCCGATGATCCTTTGCCTCCTCGGGGCCCTGCTCGCGAAGGAAGAGGTGGCGGTCATCGGCGTCGGGTTTGGCGTCGCACTCGCGCTCCAGGGCCGCTGGCGGTCGAGCGCGGTGGTGACCATCGGTAGCGTCCTCGCGTTCGTCGTGACGCTCAAGGTCATCATTCCCGCGTTCGCGGCGGGCGCTCCTTATCAGTACCTCGGTCGCTACGCGAGTCTCGGCGCCGATGAGGCCGAGATCGCGCGGACGCTGCTGCTCGACCCGCTACGCGCGCTCGCGGTCCTCGGCAAGGGTGAGGTCGGTTCGAAGGTCGTGTTCGTGCTCAGCCTCTTCGGACCTGGGCTCGGCCTCGCGCTGCGATCGAAATGGGCACTGTTCACCTCGCTGCCGACGCTCGGGTATCTGATGCTCTCCGACTACGGCGGCTTCCACACGCTCCACAACCAGTACGGCGCGCCGCTCATCCCGCTCGCGCTCGGCGCGTCGATCCTGGGAGTCGCCTCACTCGGCGAACGCTGGCGCCGTCGCGTCACGCGCGCCGCCGTGGCCAGCACGATCTTCTTCGCGTTCACCTTCGGCGGACTGCCGCTCTCGCTGAATTTCGCCGACGCGTTCCTGCGTGGCGAGCCGGATCGCGCGCCGTCTGGGCTTCCGATCCTGGCGCGCGAGCCGCGCTACGAGCCCTTCCTCGCAGCGGTGCGCGCGATCCCGCTCGATGCGGCGGTATCGTCACGTGACTTCTTCACGACACAGATCCCGCAGCGCCGGTCCAACTACAACCTCCTCGGGCTCGACGTCTGCGACGCCCAGTACGTCATCCTCGACTGGGCGGCTCCCGGCGTGAATCGCGATGTCACGAAGCACCTCGCGGAGGTCGCGGCGGTGAAGGCACTCGGCTTCGATGAGATCGCCAGCGGAGAGGGTCTCTCGCTGCTGAAACGCCGATGACGACCTAGCCGTCGGCGGCCGCGCCCCTATCCAGGGAGCACCGGCCTCGCAGAGCGGACAGTCGGCCGGCTGCCACATCGCGAACGGCGTCCGTTCGATGCCCTCGAGCGCGATCGCCTTCTCCCCGGCGAACCGCGCCGCCGCGTCGCCGAACACGATGAGCGAGCCGAGCACGACCGGACGCGCGCCGCACGCGACGAGATCCGCATAGGCGCCGCGCACCGCGGAGCCGGCGCTGATCGCATCGTCGACGAGCGCGACCGACCGACCGCGCGCGGTCTCACGCTGTGCCTGCGGAAGTACGTACCTGACCGGGAACAGGCCGGTCGCTTCGCGCATTACCGTTCGTTCAGCCACGAGGCATCGGATACCCAGCTGATCCGCGATGAGCCGCGCCAGCTTCGCGCCACCGGTCTCGGGACCGCACACCGCTTCAGGATGGTGCGCTGCAAGGCGCCTTGCGAGCTCGGTAACGAACGGATCGAGCTGGTCCGGTCGATCGAAGAGGGCGCCGAGCTCGAACCAAGATCCGCTATGAAAGCCCGACTCCATCTGGAAATGACCGCGGCGCTCAGCGAGCAGCGCTCCGATCGTGTCCGCCATCCGGCCAGCATGAGCCCCCGCGGGGTTGATCGCGGACTGCCAC
>JBDTMY010000037.1:0-5971 GCA_039934015.1 Chloroflexota bacterium
GTCGGCGCGCTGACGACGGCCGCGACAGAGGAGGGCGATCACTGGTGCCTCCGTGGCCGCAAGCAGTTCATCTCCGCGGGCAGTGGCGACTTCGTCATCGTCCTTGCGCGCTGCGTTCCCGCCCCGCGCGGTCTCGACGGCCTCGGCCTGTTCATCGCCGACCGCCGCATCGACGGCAACGAGAACTACGCGGTCGAGCGTGCCGAGCACAAGAACGTCATCCGCGCGTCGCCCACCTGCGCGCTCTCCTTCGACGGCACGCGCGCGGAGCTCCTCGGGCCGGCCGGCGACGGCTGGAAGGAGATCCTCACCTTCATGAACGAGTCGCGCATCGGCGTCGGTATCCAGGGCCTCGGCATCGCGCAGGCCGCGCTCGTCGCCGCCCAGGACTACGCCGCGCGGCGGGTGCAGATGGACAAGCCGATCCGCGAGCACCCGATGATCGCCGAGATGCTCCTCGAAATGGAGACGACCGTCGCCGGTCTGCGCGCGCTGATCGTCGAGGCCGCCGCGCTCCAGGACGCGGTCACGCACGGCGGCGACGAGAGCACCGCCTGGCGTCTCCGCGAGCTCACGCCCCTCGTGAAGTGGTACGGCTCGGAAGAGGCGGTGCACACCTGCCGGCGCGCGCTCCAGATCTTCGGCGGCTACGGCGTCGTGACCGAATACGACGTCGAGCGCCACATGCGCGACGCGCTCATCACTCCCATCTATGAGGGCACCTCGCAGATCCAGTCGCTCATGGCCGTTCGCGACCTCATGCGCTCGCTGCTCCGCAAGCCGCAGAGCCTGCTCTCCGGCGGGCCGAGCGCGACCCTGGCGAACGCAAAGTTCGACGGCGGCGCCGGACGCGACTTCGCCGCCGCGCGCTCGTCGCTGGTGTGGACGCTGCGCGGGCTGACCACCGGCCTCGCCCGGAGGGGCGGCGTCGGCTTGCTGCGCGGCGGCCGCCAGCCGAGCGACGAGGAGCTGCAGCCGTTCATGCTGAACGCCGAGCGCATCACCGAGACGCTCGCCCACCTCCACGTCGCGCGCGCGCTCGGCGAGCAGGCAAAGCGCGTGCCCGAGCGCGCCCCGCTCTTCGCGCGCGCCGCGCGCCGCGCCAGGCTCGTCGCGCAGCGCAACGCCAAGGAGATCGGCGCAGGCGACGGCGGCGTGTTCGCGCGCATCGCCGAGTACGAGCAGGACCGGGGCGTGGCGCGGAAGTGACGCCGCCCCGAACTCGTCCGTGACCACGACCTCGCGCGCCGCTCCCGCGTCGGCCCGCGGCGCGCGCACCGCGCGCGACTCCACCCGAGAGGGTGAGATCCTCACCGCCGCGGCGCGCATCTTCCGCGAGAAGGGCTACCACGGCACGAGCGTGCAGGACATCGCCGAGGCCGTCGGCCTGCTCAAGGGCAGCCTCTACCACTACATCCGTTCGAAGGAACAGCTGCTCGCGCGGCTGTTCGAGGGCTCGCTGGGCGATGCGATCACCGAGCTCGAGACGATCGCCGCGCGGAGCGCGACGCCGACCGAGCGACTGCGCGACATGGTGCGCGTGTACGTCATGTCGGTCACCGCTAACCTCGACGCGGTCGGGATATACCTGCGCGAGTGGCGCTCGCTCCCCGCGCCCGATCTCGCGCGCGTGCGGACGCGCCGCCGAGCGATGCGGCGCCTCTTCGAGGACGTCATCGCCGAGGGGATCAAGCGCCGCGAGCTGTCGGTGTCGGACCCCAAGATCGCCGCGCTCGCGATCATCGGCATGTGTAACTGGACGTACGAGTGGTACCGCCCGCGTGGACGGCTCACCGCCGCCGCGCTCGCGGACGAGCTCGCCGATCGCGCGGTCGCGAGCGTCAAGGGCTAGCCGAACTCATACGCAGGTCCACCCCCCGAGGCGGGTGGGGGATAATCTGATTCTCTGATATCGTGGGTGTCATGGTGAAACACATCACGGCAACGACCGCATCGCGGGACTTCTCGGACATTCTCGATCGAGTCGAACACGCCGGTGAGGAATTCATCGTCGAGCGACACGGCCGTGCCATCGCGCGGATCGCACCCACGGGCCCTCTTCCGACGAAGAGGGTGACCATGGGCGAGCTGCTTCGGTCGCTCGAGAACGTCCCGAAGCCGGATGCCTCGTTCATCGCGGACGTGAATGAGATCCGGCGACGGCAGCCACGTCTGCCAAAGAATCCTTGGTCGTCCTCCTCGACACGTCGTTCCTGATCGAGGTCGAACGCGGCCGACGAACGATGTCGGAATCCGACGACGTCGCGATCGCGGCTATCACAGCGTCCGAGCTCATTCACGGCGTCATGCAAGCGACGCCCGCGCATCGCGCGCGCCGCGAGGCATTCGTCGAGCACATTCTCGGATCGCTACCGATCATCGGCTTCACTTTGCCGGTCGCTCGCACGTACGCTCGGATCTGGGTCGATGCCGTTCGCGCCGGCCGGTCGCCGGGCGCGCATGACCTCATGGTCGCGGCGACCGCGCTCACGCTCGACTACCCGCTCAGAACTCTGAACCGCCGTGATTTCGCGCGGATACCTGGTCTGCAGCTTTGGAACGAAGATTAGCCGGGGTCGGCGATGGTCAGCCGGCCGCGCTGACCCGCTGCTGCAGCCTGTACGGAAGCTGCTTGAGATCGCCTGCGGGACAGAAGACGGCCAGGTAGGTCTTCGCGCGCGACGCGCCGACGTAGAGGACCTGCGCGTTCACACCGTCGATCTCGACGAACGCGATGAGGAGCCGCTCCAGGCCTTTGAACCGGAAGACGCCGCAGCGGAGGATCTTGTCGGTATCCCAGGGGTCATCCGTCAATGCGACACCGCCGAGCCTGTCGACCTTCCACAGCGCGCTGTTCTCCGGCGAGAGCGTGGTGAGGAGCGCGATATCGCCCGGCGGGACCTCCGCGTCCCGGATCCACCGCTTGACCGACTCGTCCAGCTGCGCGAGAAGGTCCTTCGTGCCCTTGTAGCTGTGCACCTCGATCGGTAGGCCCGACGGTCCCAGCGCCTCGATCGTCGCGCCCTTGTAGTAATGGGCGACGAGCGCGTGGATCGACTGCGTGTTGCGGCAGTTGACCGTCAGCTGGATCGGCTCTCCGCTGATAGGAAGGCCCGGCGGCCGATGGAAGATCGACTGGTTGTCGTCGAAGAACACGTACAGCGGGCTCCGGTCGGGATCGGCCAGCAGGACCTGCATCGGCAGCCACCAGTCCTCGAGGAAGTCCTGCGCCTCATCCACGATGAGCGCGTCGTAACGATCGGTGGCGCGGTCGGCGACGGCCCCGAAGCGAGAGCGCACCTCGTTGTAGTAGGCACCCCCCAGATCCGACTTCGACGGCAGCTTGCCGAATTCCCGCACGAACTTCTCGCAGATCTCGTCGTAGTTGAGCACCTCGATCTCCGAGACGTCGACGAGGCCCCGGCGCATGCTCTCGGCGAGCATCAGGTTGAAGCAGGTGACCAGCACTCGGAAGCCCTGGGCGGCCAAGCGGCGGGCCTTCTCGGCGGCGATGAACGTCTTCCCCGAGCCGGCGCAGCCCGCGATGGCGACGCGGGTCTGGCGCGCGAGCATGTCGAGCACGCGGTATTGGCCTTCGGTCAATCGCATGAGCGCCCGTTCGTCGCTCCGGAGGGTGTGAGAGAGCGGCGCGCGCAGGTCGAACGAGTTCGCGAGCACGCCGCGCACGAGCCCCGGGCTGGGCACCGGCCCGCGACCCCCATCGCGCCAGTACTCGAGGATCGCTCGCAGCTTCGGCTCCAGCGACGGCAGATCGGCGGCCGACACGACGATGTCCTTTGGCGCATCCGGCTTCAGGTCGACCATGACGCTGGTGTCGGGAAAGGCCACGGATTGGCCGATCCGGTACCGCCCGCCACCGCGAGCGCTCCTCAGCGCGGCTTCGAGCGCATGCGCGCTCCGCCGTGCTTGACCAAAGGGGTCCCCGATCGGGTGAGGGCCGCTCGTCCAGCTGTCCGTCGCGGCGCGGTAGGAGATCGCGCCGCCCTTCACCTCCAGCACCATCGTTCCCTGTGTGGCGTGCGAGACGACGAAGTCAGCCTCGCCTTCCTTGGCACGCCCTTCCTCGTCGCGGCCGAGCCACGCGACATGGTGGAAGACCGTGTAGGCATCGGACACCTTGTCGCGAAGCACCTCGAACAGTGCGAGCTCCGCCCTGCTGGATGTCCCCGCGGCCGGAGCCTCCGGGATCATGTGAGCCATCTGGGCAAGACGATACGTCTCCCCCCATCTGAGGGAGACCAATCCGCTTTCGTTTGCGCGTTAATGCGCTCGTGGACGATTCGCAGAAGCAAAAGAGCGCCGACGAGATGGTCCAGATGGTGATGGGCGTGCTCCTGATCGCGTTCGCGGTCGTCGCGGTCGCCGTGCTGATGACGATGCAGGTCTCGAGCGTCCTCAACCGCTAGACGCGCGGCGGTCAGGACGCGATCAGACCCATCGCCTGCCAGACCGGCACGGCCACCGCGATCGACACGAGCCGGATCACCGTCAACGCCGCGCCCACCTGCGTCCCCTGACGATCGTCGAACGACTCGCCCCCCGTCGCGTCCCGCGCGATGAGGTACTCGAGGCCCTGATACGGCAGCACCCAAACGTTCGACGCGACGAGCACCACGAAGCCGGCCACCCAGGGTGATATCCCGAGCGCCGGCGCGGCGGGGACCAGGGCCAGGCTGAGGAGCACCATCGCGGGCCGGCTCGGCAGCACGATGCGGCTGAGCATCACGAGCACCGCGAACGCGATCACGAGGAGTCCCGGTGAGCGCACCGCGGCCGTCGCGTCGAGCAGCAGGGTGGAGATCCACTTGTCGACTCCCCCGCTCTGCAGCACGGCACCGGATCCGAGCAGCACGCCGAGGAACGCGAGGAAGCCCCAGTCGAGCGACGAGCGGAAGCGCTCGCGGTCGAGCACGCCGGCGGTCACGATCACGAGCGCGGCGAGCGCGAGCCACGCCGCGTCGATCTGCAGCAGCGGCTGCGCCACGAGCCCGAGCACGAGCACCGCAAGGCCCGCGATCGCTACGCGCTCCTGTCGCGAGACCGGCCCGAGGATCCGCGACTGCCGGCCGATCGTCTCCGCGGAAACTTTGCCGAACCGCTCCGGCCGGAGCATGACAAGCAGGACGAGCAGCGCGCCGATGAGGCACGCGATCCCGACCGGTGCCGCGGCGGCGAGCCATCCGAGCCAGCCGAAGCGGCGCTGGTCGTCGGCGGAGAGCAGGCCGACGACGAAGAAGTTCGTCGCGAGCCCGGTGAGGAAGATGCTCGAGAAGTACCAGTAGCCGATCAGGCCGGCAAAGCCCAGCGACGCGCTGCCCTTGCTTCGCGGCGCGTAGCCGAGCGCGTGCGACAGCTCGTTCGCGAGCGGCGCGATCGCCGCGACGCGCGCGACCGATAGCGGCACGAGCGGCGTGAGGATCACGCCGCCGAAGAGGAGCGCGAACAGCTGGCCGGTGTGCGTCGCGGGAAACGCGCGCAGGAGCATGAGCGCGGCGCGGAAGAGGAGGCCGGAGCGCAGCATGGCCGCCGCGAGCGCGAGCGCGCCGAGCGCGAGCACCCACGACGACGAGGCGAAGCCGGAGAACGCCTGCGCGACAGACGCGAGTCCGAGCACGCCCCACGCGCCCGCCATCGCGAGCGCGACCGCGAAGTCGGGGATCGGCTCGAAGAGCCACGCGATGCCCGCGCCGACGAGCACCAGGAAGATGTGCCAGCCCTGGACGCTCAGGCCGACCGGGGGCGCGATCCACCAGAGCGCGAGCGGGACCGCGATCGCGGCGAGCGCGCCGATGATTCGAGACCGCGTCGCTCGCTTCTGCGGGGGCGCGTCCAGGGTGAGCGGGCGCGCTTCCTCGAGCTGCGGCGCGCCGACGAGCGCGCGCTGGCGGCGGTCGAGCGTGTCGGCGAGTGCCGTCGCGACGCGCAGCCCGATCTCGGGCCGCTCGCGGAC
>JBDTMY010000038.1:0-13999 GCA_039934015.1 Chloroflexota bacterium
AAGGTCTGCGCGCCGACGGCATCCTGGTGAACCACGCGCCGGTCTGTGACGTGAACTCCGACGCGCGCAATCCGGTGATCGGCACGCGCGCGTTCGGCGATGACGCGCAGCGCGTCGCCGACTTCGCCGCAGCATGGGTGCGAGGGAGCGAGGGCGTGGGCGTAGCGACGACGCCCAAGCACTTCCCCGGTCATGGACACACCTCACAGGATTCCCATCTGGTGCGGCCCGAGGCGAACGTCGATCGCGCGACGCTCGAGGCTCGCGAGCTCGTCCCGTTCCGAGCGGCGTTCGCCGCCGGCGCGAGCGGCGCCATGACGGCGCACGTGCGCTATCCGGCGCTCGACACGAAGGACGGCGCCACCCTGTCGCATGCGATCCTCACCGATCTCCTTCGCGGCCAGCTGGGCTTCAAGGGTTTCGCGGTGACGGACGCGCTCGATATGAAGGGCATCACCGACGTCGACGCGCCCGATCAGATCGTGTCGCGAGCCATCGCGGCCGGCGCCGACGCGGCGATGGTCACGACCGGGCTCGATCGTCAGCTCGCGGCCGCGGGTTGGATCGACGCGGGCGTGGCTGGGGCCCGCGTCGCTGAGGCGCTGGAACGCGCGGCCGGCTTCCGGGAGCGCTTCGCGATGGAAGTGCCCGATGACGACATCGACGACGTGCCGGCGCGTCGCCTCGCGGCCGACATCGCCGAGCGGGCGCTCACACACCACGGACCACCGTTGCCACGGCTCGACGCTCGCGTGCGCGTCGTCACGTTCGGGTCCGCGCGCCAGTCATTCGTCGAGGAGACGGCCGACCCGCTCGGCGGTCTGGAGCGCGCGCTGCGGCAGCGCTGGGGGGATCGTCTCGCGTTCGGTCGCGATGGCCGTCTGCCCGACGGCGACGGCGCGGTCGTCGTCGTGACGTCGAACGCGTCCTTTCAGCCCGAGCAGGCCGCGCGCGCGAGGGAGCTGCTCGCGGGCGGGGGCGTGCTGTGCGCGATCCGCAGCCCCTATGACGCCTCGCTCATGCCGAACACGCCGACGCTCCTCACGTACAGCGACGTTCCGCCGTCGCTCGAGGCCCTCGCTGCCGTGCTCGCGGGCGAGCGGCGGCCCGCCGGACGGCTTCCCGTACGCATATGAACCGGCGAACCTTCCTCGGCGTCGCCGGTGCCGCCCTCGCGTCATGCGTGACACCGAAGCCGGAACGGTCCGCCGCCGAAAAGTTCACCGCGGCCCTCAGTCCCGAGGTCCGGGCCGGCCAGACGATGGCGATCGCGTTCCACGGCCCGACGATCACGAACGCGGTCGAGGAGATGATCCGCGTCCGCGGCGTTGGCGGGATCGTCCTTCGCACCGAGAACGCGTTCGGGCCGGGCCAGCTCCAGAAGATGTGCGCCGATCTGCAGCAGATCGCGGTCGAGGCGAAGGTCCCGCGGCTGTTCCTCGCACTCGATCAAGAGGGGGGCTCGGTCGCGCGCGTCGGCATCACGATGGTGCCGAGCCAGATGGCGCTGGCCGCCACGCCTGATCCCGTGTCGGCAGTCCGTCGCGCGGCGGCGATCACCTCGGACGAGCTCCTGCAGGCAGGCGTCAACTGGAACCTCGCTCCGGTCGCAGACGTCAACAACGAGCCGCTGAATCCGATCATCGGGAACCGCTCGTACGGCTCCGACCCGCAGCGTGTCGCGTCGCTGGTCGACGCGGCGGTGCGCGCGTACGGGTCGGCGACGCTGCTCTGCTGCGCGAAGCATTTTCCGGGTCACGGCGCGGCCACCGTGGACTCGCACGTCGGCCTTCCGGTCATCGACGTAGATCGGGCTCGCCTCGACCGCGTCGAGCTCGTGCCGTTCCGGCAGGCCATCGCGGCCGGAGTGCCGGCGATCATGCTCGCGCATCTCCTGGTGCCGGCGCTCGACCGAACGCCCGACCTACCCGCGTCGCTCTCGCGACGGGTCGTGACCGACCTGCTGCGCGTCGAGCTCGGCTTCGGCGGCATCATCCTCACCGACGATCTCGAGATGGGAGCGCTCGCGACGATCGGCGAAGCTGCGGCTGGTCTTCGCGCGCTGCAAGCGGGAGCCGACTTCGTGCTGTTCCGGTTCGACGAAACGGCTCAGCGCGACGGCCACCGGCTGATCCTTGATGCCGCGCGGAACGGCATGCTCCCGTCGCTCGACGCATCGCTGACGCGGCTGATCGACGCCAAGCGCCGCTACCTGATCCTCCTCGGCGGCAACAGCTTCCACAATGCGGATACGACCGCCAACGCCGCGCACGCGCTCGATCTGGCGCGCGAGAGCATCACCGTCGTGCACAACGACGGAAAGGCGCTGCCGCTCCGCGGCCGCGTCTATGCGATCGCGACCACCACTGCCGACCTCGCGACGCTTCCTGGAGAAAGCGACCTCGCCACCGAGCTGGAGCGTTCGCGGCCCGACGTCCTCGCGCGTAAGTTCGGGACCGCCGTCAGCGAGTCCGTGATCACGGCGGCCCTGAACGAGGCGAGGCAGGCGGACGTCGTGGTCGTCGGGGTGGCCGACATCGGCATCAACGACGATCAGCTGAAGCTGGTGACGCGTCTCGCCGCCGCGAAGCCGACGGTGCTCGTGTCGCTGCGCGGACCGTATGACGTCCGCTTCGCTCCGAACGTCGCCGCGTGCGTCTGCGCATACGACGGCCGGCTTGCGTCGCTTCGCGCGGTGATCGAAGTCATCACGGGCAAGCTCAAGCCCGTCGGATCCTTGCCGGTAACGATCAGCGACCGCTATCCGCTCGGTACCGGGCTGCGCGCCTTCAGTTGAGCGATCTCGCGGTGCCCGCGCGACCCATCGTCCAGGCAGCGATCGGGCCCCTGTGCACCGCCTGCGTCGTGCGCGTGGAGCGCCGCGGTGAGGTCGACGTCTTTGCCGCCGGGACCCTCTGTCCCGACGAGCGCGCAGGTCCCGACGCGCCATGCACCGTCGATTCGCTGTTCGACCTCGCATCGCTCACGAAGCTCGCGACGACCGCGCTCGCGCTTTCGTTCGTGCGCGAGCGAGCGCTGACGCTCGAGACGCCGTTCCGCGAGCTCGTTCCCGACTTTCGCGGTGGCCGGAAGGACGACGCCACGCTCGCACACGTGCTCACGCACACCGCGGGGCTGAAGTGGTGGCTACCCCTCTTTCAGGACGTGAGCTCGCTCGACGAGGCGGTGTGGCGCGCCGCGCAGGAGCCGCTCGCGCACGATCTCGGCACGTTCACCTACTCCGACCTCGGCTACATCATGCTCACGCAGGGTCTCGCGACGATCGGCGGACGTCCCTTCGCCGACCTCGTACGTGAGCAGGTCCTCGGCCCGGTCGAAGCGCTCACTGCGGACTTCGGCCCACGACCGGCCGAGCGCTGCGTCGCGACCGAGGACGACAAGGAGTGGCGAAAGCGGCGCCTCCGCGGGGAGGTGGACGACGAGAACGCCTCCGCTATCGGCGGGGCCAGTGGGCACGCGGGCCTGTTCGGCACGGCGGCGGATGTCGCGGCCATCGCGCGCGTGTTCCGCGACGGCGCCGTCATCGGCAACGAGCTCGCGGCGCTGGCGCGCACGGAGCGCGTGAAGCAGGGCAACGTGCGAAGAGGCCTCGGCCTGGCGCTCCGCGCCCCCGACGGACCAATGGTCGGTCGCCATTTCAGCGTCGATACCTACGGGCACACCGGCTTCACGGGCACGTCGCTCTGGATCGATCCGCAGCTCGACCTCACGGTCGTGCTGCTCACGAACCGGGTGTACTTCGGCCGAGGGAACGACGACGAGACGTACCGCTTCCGCATCGCGGTGCACGAAGCGGTATCGGCGGGATTCGCATGACAATCGACTCGTGATCGCGGTCGGGATGATGTCCGGCACCTCGGGCGACGGGATGAATCTCGCCGCGATCGAGATCGAGCCGGGCCCCCGGCCGAAGGTGCGCGTCATCGCGACCGCCGAGCGTCCGTATCCGCCGGCGCTCCGTGACGCCGTGCTGCGCGCCGGCGCGGATGCCCCCTTCGCGCACTCCGACATCGCGCGGCTGCACGCGTCGCTCGGCGACGCCTATGCGGCCGCGGCCGCCGACTTCATCGCGACGCTACCGGGTCGCCCGGACGTTATCGCCCTGCACGGGCAGACGGTCGCGCACCTGCCCGCGGAGCACACGACGCTGCAGCTCGGCGACGCATCGCGCGTCGCGCGTGCGACAGGTGTGCCGACCGTCGGTGACTTCCGCAGCGCGGATATGGCCGCGGGCGGCGAGGGCGCGCCGCTCGTGCCGTTCGGCGATCACGTGCTTTTCGCCACGCGCGCGCCGATCGTCGTGCTCAATCTCGGCGGGATCGCGAACCTGACGCTCATCCCGACGGCGGCGGCCGACCTGGTCATCGCGTTCGACACCGGGCCGGCGAACATGCCGAGCGACGCGATCATCGCGGCCACCGGAGAGACGTTCGACCGCGATGGCCGACGCTCGCGCGCGGGCCGCGTGAACGAGCGCGCCCTCGCGGAAGCGCTGAAGCACCCGTACTTCGCGCGCCGCGCGCCAAAGAGCACGGGCCGCGAGGAGTTCGGCAAGCCGTTCGCGACGCGGATCGTCGATCGGGTAACCGGAGATGGTGGATCGCTGGACGACGCCCTCGCGACCGCCCTCGCGGTGACCACGCGCAGCATCGCCGAGGCGCTGACTCGCGAGACGCCGCCTGGCACAGCGTGGACGGTGCTCGCCGTCGCCGGTGGCGGTGCGCGCAACGCAACGCTGATGGACTCGCTCGCGCGCGCCGTAGCACCGCTGCGCGTCGTCAAGACGGACGAGCTCGGTGTCCCATCTCAGGCGCGCGAGGCGATCGCCTTCGCGATCATGGGCGCGTACCGCATGCGCGAGCTGCCCAACATCCTGCCGAGCGCGACCGGAGCGCGCCAGGCCACACGCGGCGGCGCGGTGCATCTCCCATGAACAACATCGTTGTGGGCATCGACGCCGGCGCATCGAAGACGCGCGCCTTCGCGGTCGACCGAGCGGGCACGGTCGTGGGACGCGGCGCGGGCGGCGGCGGCAACCTGCTCACCTCACCCGACCCGCAGGGTGCGATCGCGGCCGCGCTCGCGGAAGCGCTGGGGGGGCGCGCGGCCGATGCGGTCGTGCTCTCGTGCGCGGGCGGAGACCGCGAGACCGAGCGCACGCGCGGCCACGACATCCTCACGCGGCACGCGCCGCCGGGCGCGAAGCTGCTCGTGACGCACGACGCGATCGCCGCGCTGTACGCCGGAAATCCGACCGGCTGCGGCGTCGTGCTCATCGCCGGGACGGGCTCCATCGCCTACGGCCGCAATGAAGAGGGCGAGGAGGACCGCGTCGGAGGTTGGGGCTACCTCATCGGCGACGAAGGCTCGGCGGTGTGGTGTGGACTCGAGGCGCTCCGCGCGATCTCACACGCGGTCGACGGCCGCGGCGCGCCGACGCAGATGACCGCCCTGCTGTTCCAGCAGCTGGGCGTCGGTCAGTTCAGCGACGTGCTTCCATTCATCTACGGTCGCCCGCATCCCGCGCCGGCCATCGGGGCCGCGACACGCGCGCTCGCGAGCGCGTCCGCGGAAGGTGACGCGATGGCCAACGCGATCCTGCAGCGGGGCGCGAACGCGCTCGCGCGCGCCGCGACCGTCGTCGCGTTGACGCTCGGTCTTCCCGCGGGACCCGTGTACCTGGCCGGTGGCGCGTTCGAGAACCTGACGCTGCTCCAGCGACTCGTGCAGCTCGACCTTCTCGGCCTGCTCCCACAAGCGACGGTCGAGCCGGTGCGCGAGGAACCCGCGATGGGCGCGGCGCGTCTCGCGGCCGCGCTGGCGTGGAGTCCGACATGAGTGAGCCGCGACGGACCGAGAGCCGCAATCCCAGGGCGCGCGGGATCGAGTCGTTCACAACGCGCCAGATCCTGGAGCTGATGAACGACGAGGACGCCGGCGTCCCGGCCGCGGTCCGCTCGGCGCTCCCTGCGACCCTGAAGGCGGTCGACGCGATCGTTGGCGCCATCGCGAGAGGCGGGCACGTGATCTATGTGGGCGCGGGCACGAGCGGCCGACTGGGCGTTCTCGACGCCAGCGAAGCGCCACCGACCTTCGGAGTTGAGCCCGATGTGTTCCACGGGATCATCGCGGGCGGGGACACCGCTCTGCGCTCGTCGATCGAGGGCGCCGAAGACGACGAGTCGGCCGGCCGCCGGGATGTCACGCAGGTCGTGCGGCGCGACGACGTGATCGTCGGCATCTCCGCGGGTGGCGGCGCGCCCTACGTCCTTGGCGCGCTTGCGGCCGGGAAGCAGGTCGCATCGGCGACCGTCGGGATCACGTGCAATTCTGACTCACCCCTCGCCCGCGCTGCTGACATCGCCATCGTCGTCGACGTCGGTCCAGAGGTCCTCGCGGGCTCGAGCCGCCTCAAGGCCGGCACCGCGACGAAGCTCGTCCTGAACATGCTCTCGACCGCGGCGATGATCCGCTCGGGTCGCACGCGCGGCGACCTCATGATCGACCTGCGCCCGACGAACGCGAAGCTGCGCGAGCGCGCGGTCCGCATGGTGCAGGACGAGACCGGCATCGGAGAGGACGAGGCGCGAGCGCGACTCGAGGCCGCCGACTGGAACGTTCGCAAGGCGCTGGAGCGTTGAAGCTCATCGTCAACGCGGACGACTTCGGTTACAGCGAGAGCGTCTCCTCCGGGATCCTCCGTGCGCACCGCGACGGGATCGTCACCGCCACGACGCTCATGACGAACGCGCCACACACCGACGCCGCGGCGAAGCTGGCGCGCGCCACGCCATCGCTCGACGTCGGCGTGCACTTCGTGCTGAGCTTTGATCGGCCGCTGGCCGACGTGGCACGCCTCCGAAGCTTGGTCGACAAGGATGGAAGGTTCTTTCGCCCGAAGGCGCTGATGTCCCGTGAGATCGACCGTGAAGAGGCGCTGATCGAGTACCGCGCGCAGTACGCGAAGGCCCGAGAGCTTCTTGGACGCGAACCGACGCACGTCGACTCGCATCACTGGGTGCACGACCATCCCGCTCTCGAGTGGGCGATCGGTGAGCTCGCCCGCGAGACGGGCGCCGCGGCGCGTATCCACTCGGACGAGCAGCGCGAGCGGCTCCGCGCGCGCGGCGTGCGCACGCCCGATCACTTCGCGCGCGAGTTCCAGTACGACGGCAAGGTGGGCGTCGAGCAGCTCCTCGCGCTGCTCGAGCGGCTCGCGAAGCGCGGCGGCGTCACCGAGCTGATGTGCCACCCCGGTGAGGCTGACGAAGCGCTGGTGAAGCGTTCGGGCTACGCGCGAGAGCGCCCGATCGAGCTGTCAACACTTACCGATCCGCGCGTGCGCGCCGCGGTGAGCGACCTGCACATCACGCTCGCGACGTTCGCCGACGTATGAGGAAGGCGCTATGGGTCGTGCGCGACCGCATCACGACAGCGCACGCGATCGACGAGCTCCTCGCGGACGCGACGACGCGCGGCATCTTCGATCTCGTCGTCCAGGTCCGCGGCCGCGGCGACGCGTACTACCGGTCCACGATCGAGCCGCAGGCGCTCGCGCTGGCCGGCTCGGACCTCGATCCACTCGACCACCTGACCCGTTTCGGCGCCGCGGTCGGCGTTCGCATCCACGCCTGGGGCAACGTGTTCTTCGTCTGGTCGGACAAGGAGGGCGCCCTGCCGACGGCCCCGGCGCATCTCGTCAACCGGCATCGTGAGTGGCTGCTCCGGCCGGGCGGGGTGAAGTACCTGGACCCCGTCGGCGGCACCGACTGGGAGGGGATCTACAGCGATCCCGCGAGCGAGGCGGCCAGGGAGCACACCCTCGCCGTCTTCACCGACATCGTGTCGCGCTACGTGGTCGAGGGCTTCCACTACGACTACGTGCGCTATCCACAGGCGACGTACGCAGCGAGTCCGGACGACCACGAGCACGTGACCGCGCTCGTGCGTGAAGGTGCGAAGCGGCTGCGCCGCGCGCGCCCGGGCATCGTGATCTCCGCGGCGGTCTTCCCCGATCCCGACGTCGCGCGAGGTCGCGTGTTGCAGCACTGGCCGGAGTGGGCGGCGGAGGGTCTGGTGGACCTGTTGTGCCCGATGGCGTACCGCCGCGACACCGCGGAAGTCGAACGCGTGCTCTCTCGCGCGCGCGCCGCGGCGCCGCGCACCGAGATGTGGGGCGGTCTCATGGCCTACAAAGGAGAACCGCGGCTGTTGCGCGATCAAGTTCGTGCCGTGTCGCGCGCGGGCTGCGAAGGAGCGATCTTGTTCGCGTACGACCCCGATTCACCCGAACTTCTGGACATTTTCGCCGAGGCCTAGCGGCGGCGTTACTCTCTTGTCCCCGTGCCGAACGAACCGACACCAACACCGGTCGCAGTGGCTCCCCCGGAGGAGCCGCGACGGCCCGACCCGCTCGCCGCGGCGGTGGCCGAAGGCGTGGTCCGACTGCGCCGCGAGGCCGGGCTGTCGGAGCGCGCGGCGGCGCGAAAGCTCGGCACCTCGCAGACGCAGCTGCGGCGTATGGAGGATCCGCGTTATCTCCCATCGCTCCGCTCGCTTCAGCGCGTCGCGCTCGCGTACGGCTACAAGCTCAGTGTCGAGTTCGCACGCGAGGACGCGCCGGCGAAGCGAGCGGTGCCGGTAAAAGAGCCGAAACCGAAGCGAGCCGCCGCTCCAGCCAAAGCAAAGCGAGCGGCTAGAGGGTCCGCGTCACCTTCGAAAGCCCGGCGGGCTTCTCCGGGTCGCGGCCGTGCCGCCGCGCGACGTGCGCCGCGACGTGCTGCGCCGCGACGACGAGCACGATCGGGCTGAGCAGCTCGCCCACCCGGCGCCGCAGCAGCACCGCGTCGTCGACCTTTTCCGCCAGCACCTCGTCGTCGGTGATCGCATAAACCCGCGCGCCCCGGCGGCGCATCGCGGCCGCGAGCCTGCGCGTCTCGCGCTCGGTCGCACCGCGCGCCGCGAGGAGCAGCACGGGCGTGCCGCGCTCGAGAAGCGCGCGCGGGCCGTGCGCGAAGTCGGCGCTCGAGTACGGCTCGGCCCAGACGCGCGCCAGCTCCTTGATCTTGAGCGCGGCCTCGAGCGCTGCGGCATAACCGTAGCCGCGGCCGAGCACGACGAGCGCGCGCGCGGATCCGATCTTGCGGGCGAGGCGCGTGCCGTCCGGCTCGCTATCCACGGCCTCGCGTATCGCCTCCGGCAGCTCGGTGAACTCGAGTGGCTTCCCCGCGGTCGCGCCCGCGAGCATCGCGAGCGCGACGCACGACGTGGTGTACGTCTTCGTGGCCGCGATGGCGCGCTCCGGTCCGCAGCGAAGCTCGAAGACATGCTCCGCCGCGCGGCCAAGCGCGGACGACGCACGGTTGGTGATCGCGATCGTGAGCGCGCCATCGCGCCGTGCCGCAGCGATGACCGCCGAGACATCCGGCGCCGCGCCCGACTGGGAGATCCCGATGACCGCGCCACCCGCGTACCGCGGCGGTGTGTTGTACCGCGTGACCAGCGACGGCGCCGCCGACGCGGTGACGATGCGCGCGAGGCCTTCGAAGAGGTACTTGCCGTACGTCGCAGCGTTGTCCGACGAGCCGCGAGCGGCGACGGTCAGGTGCTTCGCGCGCGCGAGTAGCTCCCCGAGGCGCCGAGCGTCCGCGGCGCCTTCGTCGAGGAGCCGCGCCACCGCCGCCGGCTGCTCGGCGATCTCAGAGCGAAGCGACATCACTTTGATGATGCACGGGTGGGCGGAGGTACGAGAGGGGCATGACGACCGGCCTACTTGTTGGGGCGCCCCACGGCGACCAGCATCTCTTCCGAGGGTCGGAAAGGAACGAAATGGGAGGACTCCGCTCCGCGTTCACAGCGGTCGCCGGCATCCGCCCGCGGGCACGCCTCGCCGAGCGCACCGCTGCCTATCTGGGCGAGCACCTGTCAGCCGACTACGTCGTGATGGCGCGCTACGCGCCGCGCGACGGCTCTGACGTCGTTCCGCTGGTGATCCTCGGACCCCACGGCGTCCTCGTCGTCGAGCCGCGGGACGACGAGGGTGGCCTTGTCTGCTACCAGGATCACTGGTACCGGCGGAGCGCGCCGGGCGTCTCTCACCCGCTTTCAGACTCGCCATCGAAGCGCGCCAGGTCGAACGCGGCGCGAGTGAAGAGCGATCTCTCGAGCGGCGGCTTCATCTACACCGGCGTCGACGGTGTCGTCGTCCTGACGCGCGGCCAGCCCGACGATGTCGGCAGCTCGTGCGTCCCGGTGATCGCCGGAGTGGACGCGCTCGTGCGTCACCTCGAACAGCGCGTGAAGGGCGATGGGTCCCCCGAGCACACGCAGGCGCTCGTGGGTGCTCTGTCAGGACCGATCCGGCTCGCTTCGGTCTGACCGCAGACCGGCGAAGAGGTCCGCTTCGAGCGGTTCGCCGCCTGGCTCGGGAAACTCGCGTATGAACGACTCCTCGGTGAAGATCTCGGGCAGCTCTTTGCGCGCTCGCGCCCACATCGCGAGATCCGGCGCCTGCGTCTGATGGGCATCCATCGCGTGCACCTTCGCATCGAGCACGTCGCGCACGTCGATCACCGCGCCGAGCCGATCGCGTGTCCACCGCTCGGGCTTCACCTCGAGCGTCTCGACGTACTGCGCGAACGCGGGGATGAGCGTTGACAGCCGATCGATCAGCTCCGCCGCGGCGACGTACCGGTAGCACCGTTTCACGTGCCAGTGAGATCCGAGCTCGGGCTCGTGGCGCTGCACGCCAGCCAGCTGGATGGCCTTGAGCGCGCGCTCGCCGGCGGCGATGTGATCGGGATGGCCGTAGCCGCCATCGGGTCCCCAGATGATCAGGACGTCGGGCCGCACCGCCCGCAGCCAGCGGACGATGTCGCGTACGACCCAGTCCTCGTTGACGCCGGCGAGGCCGCTGTCGGGGTATCTGAGGCACGTGACGCTCGCCAGACCCATCCTGCGCCCCGCTTCCGCGAGCTCGCGGGCGCGCGTCGGTCCGACGAGCTCGCGTGGAACGGCCTTGTCGTCGACGCCGGCCCAGCCCTTCTCGCCCTCGGTGAGGCAAAGGCTGTGGACCTCGATCCCCTCGGAGGCATACCTGATGAGCGTGCCGCCGGTGCCGAACGTCTCATCGTCCGGATGCGCGAGCACGGTCGCGAGCTTCAGTGGCATCGGCGCGGACGATAACCGAGGCTATGCTCGCCGAGTGAGCGGCACCGCGCGGATCGTCGTCGTCGAGGACGACGCGTCGGTCGCGGAGCTGGTCACGCTGTACCTCCGCAACGCGGGCTACATCGTCGAGCACGCGGCCACCGGCGCGCGGGCGCGCGCTCTCTTCGACGAGATGAAGCCCGCGCTGGTCGTCCTCGACCTCGGGCTACCCGATGCGGATGGGGTCGATCTCTTCAACGAGCTGCGCGGTCGGGCGGACACGCCGGTGATCGCGCTGACGGCGCGGGCCGAGGACGCTCAGCGGATCGCCGGCCTCGATGCCGGGGCGGATGACTACCTCGCGAAGCCCTTCAATCCGCGCGAGCTCGTCGCGCGCGTGCGCGCGATCCTGCGGCGCGCGTCGGGCATGCCCGGCGGCGGGCGGGTCCTTCGCGTCGGCAACCTCAGCGTCGATCCGGCGCGCCACGAGGTGCTCGTCGCGGGGCGCACCGTCGCGCTGCGCGCGAAGGAGTTCGCGCTCCTCGAGGCGTTCTGCCGCCAGCCCGGGATGGTCCTGACGCGCGATCGGCTGCTCGAGGACGTCTGGGGCTTCGCGTATCCGGGCGAGACACGGACCGTCGATGTGCACGTGAAGGAGCTTCGCGAGAAGCTCGCCGGCACGGACGCGAAGATCGAGACCGTCTGGGGTGTTGGCTACAAGATGGTCGCGCCCTCCACTTGATGTTGCGCAGCGTCGCGGGCCGACTGTTCCTCTCATACCTCGGCGTCGTCGCCGTCGGCCTTCTCGTCGCGGCCATCACGCTCTCGGGGCTCTTCGTGCGCTACGAGAACGACGTGCTGCGCCTGCGCCTCCAAGAGCTTTCCGCGCCGCTGCTCACGGCGATGCAGACCGCGCTGCGGAACGGCCAACAGCCGCGCGAGGCGATCGATACGCTCGCGGAACAGGCGGCGTCCGCCGAGGCCCGGCTGCTCGTGATCGCGAATAACCGGCGCGTGCTCGTCGACAGCGAGAACTCGCTGACGACGCAGACGCTACCGGTGCCGGCGCAGGGGAGCTTCGGCGCGTTCATCGACCGCGACGCGCAGTGGCTCTTCGTGCAGCAGGCGTTCCGTCCGGGTGCGGTCGGCGCGAACCCGGCGATCATCGTCGTCGCGCGTCCCAGGGCCGCGTTCGGCGACGCGCTTCGCGCGCTCCTTCCGTCGCTACTCGTCGCGGGCGTCGTCGCCGCTGGCTTCGCGCTCATCGTCGCCGGCCTTCTCTCGCGAACGATCACCCGGCCGCTACGCGAGCTCGTCGCCGGTGCACGCCGCTTCGCGCGCGGCGAGTACCGGACACGCGTGCCGGTCGCGGGTCCGGTCGAGGTCGCCGAGCTTGGTGGCGCGTTCAACGAGATGGCCGGAGAGATCGAGCGCGCGCGGGACAGCGAGCAGGCGTTCCTCGCCGACATCTCTCACGAGCTGCGGACCCCGCTCACCTCGATCCAGGGCTTCGCGCAGGCGATCGCGGAGGGCGAAGCCGCGGGCGAGGCCGCGCCGCCCGCCGCGAAGATCATCCAGCGCGAATCGCGACGGCTGATCCGGATGGTCGAGGGACTGCTCGAGGTCGCGAAGCTCCAGGCGGGCGGTCCGGAGCTGGCTCGAGAGCGCGTAGAGGCGGCAGCACTCGTGAGGGGCGCGATCGGTGCCCTCGAGGTGCAGGCGCAGGAAGCCGGCGTGACGCTGGACGTCCTCACCGACGGTCTACCCGCGGTGCGCGGCGACGCCGACCGGCTCGCGCAGCTCTTCACCAATCTCATCGACAACGCGGTGAAGCATTCGCCGCGCGGCGCCTCGGTCGCGATCCGCGGAGCGCGCGAGGACGGTCACGCCGTCGTGCGCGTGCGCGACCGGGGCTCAGGTCTTCCGGGCGGCGCGCAGACGCGCCTCTTCCGCCGGTTCTACCGCGGAGAGAACGCGCAGCAGAGCGGCGCGGGCCTCGGCCTGGCGATCGCGCAGGCGATCGCGGTCGCGCACGGCGGCGCGATCACCGCGCGCAACGTGGACGACGGCGGCGCCGAGTTCACGGTGCGTCTTCCCGTCGCCTGAGTCCGTATCCTCAGGCGTCATGGCGCTAGGCGGCATCATCAGAGGCAAGCTCACGAGCCTTCGCACTCCGGTCGAGGATGACCTCGCCGCGTACTCGCGCTGGATGGCCGACCTGCGCCTCCGGCGCGCGGGCCGCATCTGGCACGAGCCGGCCATGCCGGCGACGTGGAAGGAACGGCTCAAGGAGCAGGCGAAGGAGCAGCGCGTGGTGCTGTGGTCGATCGAGACCGACGGCCGCCTCATCGGGCTGGCGCGCGCGCGGCTCGGAGGGCTCGAGAGCCCGCCCGGCGCGGACCTCCAGCACTTCATCATCGATCCCGAGGAGTGGCGAAAGGGCTACGGCTGGGACGCCGCGCTCGCGCTGCACCGCTACTTCTTCGATTACCTCGACCTGAAGCGCTCCGGCATCGAGTTGCACGCGGACAACGCGGCCGCGCTTCGGATCGCGGAGCGCCTCGGCTACACCGAGTTCGCACGCGGACACGACGTGCACTACCGCGACGGGGCGTACGTTGACGAGGTCTCGCTCCTGATTCCGCGCGCGACATGGGACGAGCGGTGGGCCGGCAGCGAGCGCGAGTACGTGCCGTTCGGGACGTCTCGCTGATGCTCGGGCCGCGGATCGTCGGCGACAACGGCATCGAGCTGCGCCCGCCGGTGCTCGAGGACTACCACCTGTTCCGCACCTGGGGCATGCAGCCGGAGGTGACGCGCTTCTGGGGAC
>JBDTMY010000039.1:0-13063 GCA_039934015.1 Chloroflexota bacterium
GAGCTCCTCGAAGGCCGCCGTCTGGGTTTCGCGCCGCGGTCGCATATCGCGTTCATGGCGATCGGACTCGGGCTGGCTGTGACGATCCTCGACCTCATGTCGTGGTTCGGTTGGGGTGTGCGCGATACGAGCGCCTACGTCGTCGCCGCCCAGTGGCTCGTCGTGACGACGTTCATCGTCATCGGCATCGCGGCGATCACCGCCGTCGTCGAATATGGTGACGTCGATGCCGACGAGCGTGGGCTGGCGCGGATCGACGAAGCTGCCGCGATCGGCGCGCTGGTCCTCTACGGGATCTCCGCGGTCCTACGCAGCACGGAGCTGGGCCAGGCCGCGCCGTCGCCGGCGCCGTTCCTGCTCACGATCGCCGGCCTCGTGCTGTTGATCGCCGGCGCCAGTCTCGCTGCGAACCTCTACGGAGCCCGTGAGTGGGAAGTGCTCGAAGACGAGCCGGTCCGCGAGCGCCATCGCAGGCGGGCCGCCGGCCGTTAGCGCTCCGGCTTTGCGCGGAGCTCGAATGTGGACAGTGCTTTCGCCGTGTCCAGCCGCAGGTCTCGGCGGAAGGCGAGCTCGCTGAAGAGATCCTCGGCTCGCGCCGCCTCCTCGATGCAGGCCACCATCAGCTCCCATGTCCTCGACATCGCCTTCACCCCCGTGCCGTTCTTGAGAAGACAGTGCCGCGGATCCACGCTCGCCGGCGTTCTCGGGAGAACCCCGGCAGTGTCAACCGGACGACACGCGCGGCCTAAAATCGGGCCGTGATCCACCTCGAGGGACTCACCAAGCGATACAAGAAGGCCGACCGCAACGCGGTCGATGGGCTCTCGTTCGACGTGCGCGCCGGCGAATTCTTCGCTTTGCTCGGCCCGAATGGCGCCGGCAAGAGCACGACGATCTCGATCCTCACCACGACGCTGGCTCCGACCGGCGGCACCGCCACGATCGACGGGCACGACATCGTGCGCGAGGCGAGCGCCGTTCGACGGATCGTCGGGATCATCTTCCAGCGTCCCAGCCTGGACATGAACCTCACGGCGGAGGAGAACGTCCGGTTCCACGCCATCCTGTACGGGCTCTATCCGTACGCGCCGAGCTACGGCCTCATGCCGGCCGCGTATCGCGAACAGGTGCAGAGCCTCGCGTCGCTGCTCGGCATCGCCGCTGAGATCCAGAAGCCGGTGCGGACGTTCTCCGGCGGTATGCGTCGCAAGCTCGAGATCGTGCGCAGCCTCATGCATCGGCCCAAGGTGCTGTTCCTCGACGAGCCGACCGCCGGCCTCGACGTCCCGAGCCGCCGGACCCTCTGGGATTACCTGACGACGATCCGGCGTGAGAGCGGCACCACGATCTTCCTCACGACGCACTATCTCGAGGAGGCGGAGGAGGCCGACACGATCTGCATCATCGACAAAGGCAAGGTCGTGTCGTTCGGAACGCCGCAGCGCATCAAGTCCGATCTCGTCCAGGAATACGTGCTCATCGACGCCGAGGACCGCGCACGGTTGCGCCAGGAGCTCGCGCGCCTCGAGCTGCGCAGCGACGGCGAGGGGCCGTTCCGCGTCCACGTGGACTCGCGCCACACGCACGCCGCACTGAAGGCGATCGAGACGCCGCTCATCCTGGTCCGCACGCACATGCCGAGCCTCGAGGACGCGTATCTCGAGATCGTGGGGAAAGTCAGTGAGTGAGGTCTCCGCGATCCTGACCCTGGCACACCGCGACTTCGTGAAGCTCCTCCGCGACCGGGCGCGGATGGTGTCGGACTTCGCGTTCCCGCTCATCTTCATCGGGATCCTCGGCACAAGCCTCCAAGCGGGTTTCGGTGGCGCCACGAGCTTCAACCTGCTCCACTTCGTATTCACCGGCGTGCTGGCCCAGACCATCTGGCAGTCCACCGCGCTCGGCGTCATCTCGCTGCTGATGGACCGCGAGCAGGACTTCAGCCAGGAGATCTTCGTGTCACCGATCTCGCGCTACTCGATCATCCTCGGAAAGATCCTCGGGGAGTCGCTCGTCGCCTTCCCGCAGTTCCTCGCCATCCTCCTGTTCGGCCTGATCCTCGGCGTCCCGTTCACGCTCGAGAAGATCGTCGCGATGATCCCGGCCGCGTTGGTCATCGCGGTCTACGGCGGCGCGTTCGGCGTCCTGGTGCTCTCGCGCCTCGACAATCAACGGCAGGCCAACCAGATCTTCCCGTTCGTGATGCTTCCGCAGTTCTTCCTGGCCGGCATCTTCAATCCGATCCAGAACCTGCCGTGGTTCCTCGACATCCTCACGAAGATCGCGCCGATGCGGTACGCCGTCGACCTGATGCGCGACATCTACTACGGGAGCGGTTCGGGCGTACCGCTGTTGGACCTACCGACCAACCTCGCGATCATCGGCGCCGAGTTCGCCGTCTTCATGGTCATCGGCACCGCCGGGTTCGTCCGCGCGGAGCGGAACCGCTAGCCCGCTCTACACTTTTCCCGTGCCGCTGAGGAAGCTCAAACGGGTCGTGAAGATCGTCGACGCCGCGATGCGCGACGGCGCGCGCGCTCGCTCTCAAGCGACGGACCCGGCCTTCCGCGAACGAGTCCAAAGCGACCGTCGCGGCGAGCTCTCGAAGTTCAAGACGGTGCAGCACGCGCTCGCCGACCGCGAGCGGATCGAAAAGCGCCGAGCGACCAGAGCGGCGAATGCGCCGAAAGCGAAGACGAAGAAGAAATAGGCCCGGGTGGCAGGGGCGGGGCCCCTGCGATGGGAAGTAGTCCGGGGTGGCAGGGGCGGAGCCCCTGCGATGGTCAAACGGCAGCTCCGGTCAGGAAGAACAGCACGCGCGCGCTGATCTCCCCCGCGAGGGCCGACCCCAGGCCGACGTAAAGCAGACCGGTGGAAGACTGCGTGTTCATGCGCGCCGTCCACCAGGCAGCGAGCGCGACGGCAAGTGTCATCAGCAGACCGACGCCGATGCGGATGCCGATGGCGACGACGAGTCCGGTCTGCGTCGTGCCCGACAGCTCGCCGCGCATCACGGTCACGACCACCACCACGAGCTGCAGTACCACGGCCGCGACGACGATGAGCGACGCGTTCCGTAGCGGACCCGTCGAGAGCTTCGGCGTGACGAGATACCAGTGGCCCAGAAGCATTCCGGCATCGATGCCGCCGAGGGCGAGCGCGCCGAGCGGCGGCGCCAGCAGCGCGAAGACGTCGTACGGCGCCTGCGTCGGTCGCGCGACCGTGGCGACCCCCAGCGCCAGCACCCCGGCCGCCATCGCGAGGATCGCGCCGATGTTGCGCAGGAATCGCCCGGGGATGAACGTGAATGCGAGCTGCGCGGTCATGAGGATGGCGACGAGCGCGAGCGCCTGGCCGAACGACGATAGGGGGCCGGCATCGAGCCCGACGCGCGCAGCGGCTTCGCCGCGAGGCAGCGCGGGCGCGAGACCGAGCGCGGCCGCCGCGGCGATCGCATTCACGCCCGCGACGAGCTTCAGGAATCCGCCCGGCGCCTCGCCCCGCCGCTCCAGGAACCAGCTCACGAATGTTCCACCAAGGGCGAGCTCCACCAGGACCACGGCGAGGACGAGCGGGAGCGTGAGGATCGTGTCCATCAGGCGAGCAGGTCGCCGGGATCGGGCACGCTGGCGCCGCGATCGATGGCGAGGTGGAAGAACTCCTTGCCGTCTCTTCGCTCGAGCATCTGATAGAAGCGATCACGGTCCTTGAACTGGGTCTTGTGGCACTCAAAGGCCTTGGCCTTCCGGTCCTGGAACTCGCGCATGTCTACCGTGTGCGTCGGCGTCATCGCGACGAATGGCAGGTCCGGCATGAGCGGCGAGGCGCCAAAGAAGAGGCGGCGAGCCGCGTGCGGCACACCGCGGCCCGGATACTGATCGGCGAGCGCGGCGCGGTGGAAGCCGCGCACCGCAAAGAACGACGCGGCGCGGTGGTCGTCGTGCTCGCTGCCGGCACCCTCGGGGCCGAAGGTGCACACGGCGTCGGGTCGCACCTCGCGAAGGAAGTGGACGACGTCCGCCGTCACGCGCTCGGCGGGTGAGCTCGCGAGGCCGCCGTCGGGCCACTCGAGCAGGCGCGCATGCTTGAAACCGATGACGCTCACGGCCTCGCGCCACTCCCTGCTTCGCTCCGCGGCGAGCTCGGCCGGCGTCCACGACCCGCGCTCCTTCCCGAACCACATGCCGACGTCGCCGCGCGTGAGCGTGAGAAGGGCCGTCGTATGTCCGGCGGCCGCGAGCTTCATCGCCGTACCGGCGATGCCGAACGATTCGTCGTCGGGATGCGCGTAGACGAACAGGACGGTGCCGATGGCTTCACGTTAGCGTCAAGCGCGATGGGCCGCTCCGACCGCGACCGCCGGATCGCGGAGATGTTCGACCGCGTCGCACCCCGCTACCGGCTCCTCAACGCCGTCCTCTCGCTCGGTTCCGACCGAGTGTGGCGGCACAGGGCGGCGCGTTCGGCGCGACTCGCGCCACGCGAGCGCGCTCTCGATGTCGGCACGGGGACCGGTGACCTGGCGTTCGACATTCTGGCGCTCTCAGACCAGACGTCTGCGGTCGTAGGCGTCGACATTTCGCCGATGATGGTCGCGGCGGCAGCCGAGACCGCCCGTCGCGGCGTCAATCCAGAACGCTTCGCGGCCGTCATCGCGAACGGCGAGGCCCTGCCATTTCCGAGCGGCTCGTTCGACCGGATCGTCGCGGGCTTCACCGTGCGCAACTTCGGCGATCTCGCCGCCGGACTGCGTGAGATGCGGCGTGTCCTGCGCGCCGGCGGCCGTGCCGTCATCCTCGAGCTCTCGACGCCGCCGAATCCCGTCGTACGCGCGGTCTACCGTTTCTATTTCCATCGGCTTTCGCCGCGCATCGCGGCGCTTCTCGGCGGAGATGCGGACGCGTACCGCTACCTTCCGCGGTCCGTCGCGTCGTTCCCGGGCGCGGAGGCGCTCGCCGGCGCGATGCGCGACGCCGGCTTTGCGCGCGTACGCTACGAGCGCCTCAGCTTCGGCATCGCGGCGATCCATGTCGGGGAGGCGTGATGGACTTCGACATCCCAGACGAGCTGGCGCTCCTCGCGCGCACCGTGCGCGACTTCGTCGAGACGCGTCTGCAGCCGATCGAGAAGCAGGTCGAGGAGAGCGACGAGATCCCGGGCGAGATCGTGCGCGAGATGGGAGCGCTGGGCTTTTTCGGCCTGCCGTTCCCGGAGGAGTTCGGCGGCGTGGGTGCCGGCGACCTCGGCTACTGCCTCGCGCTCGAGCAGTTCGGCCGCACCTCAGCGGCGTTCTCGAACTTGATCGGCGCGCACACCTCCATTGGCAGCATGTCCATCTATCTCGGCGGGACGGACGACCAGAAGCGCCGCTATCTGCCGGACCTCACCGCGGGGCGAAAGCTGGCGGCGTTCTCGCTCACCGAGCCGTCGAGCGGATCGGACGCGGCATCGATCCAGACGACCGCGCGAAAGGACGGCGGCCGCTGGCTGCTGAACGGCACCAAGATCTGGGTCACCAACGGTCCGATCGCCGACGTCGTCGTGGTGTACGCCGCGAGTGACCGCGCGAAGGGCGCGCGGGGCGGCATCACCGCCTTCATCGTCGAGAAGGGCTTCAAAGGATTCAGGGTCGGCAAGGTCGACGAGAAGATGGGGCTGCGCGGATCGAAGACGGGCGAGCTGATCTTCGAAGACTGCGAGGTCCCCGAGGAGAACGTGCTCGGCGGCGACGTCGGCGCGGGTTTCAAGACCGCTCTTGGTGCGCTCGACATCGGGCGGGTGTCGCTTTCCGCCGGCGCGGTCGGCACCAGCCAGTACCTGCTCGAGCTCGGCATCGCCCACGCGAAGCGCCGCAAGCAGTTCGGGCAGCCCATCGCGGCGAATCAGGCGATCCAGTGGATGCTGGCGGACAGCGCGGTCGAGATCCACGCTGCGCGGCTGATGGTCTATGACGCGGCCGCGAAGCTCGACCGCGGCATTCGCGTCTCGCGCGAGGCGGCGATGGTGAAGGTCTACGCGTCCGAGCTCGCGAACCGCGTCGCCGACCGCGTCCTGCAGATCCACGGCGGGATGGGGTACATGAAGGACTCGCCGGTGGAGCGCGCGTATCGTGACGCACGCATCCTCCGCATCTACGAGGGCACCAGCGAGGTGCAGCGGATGATCATCGCGGAGGACCTTCTCGAGGGGTAGTCGCGTAGGCGTAGGAGGAAGGGCATGGCGAAGAAGATCGCGGTCCGGGCGAAAGATGCGGCGCCGCTGGCCGGGCGGCCGTGGACGAGGCATTACGACTCCGGCGTTCCCGCAACGCTGAGCTATCCCGACGTGACGCTCCACGCACTGCTCGATGACGCGGCCGAGAGCTATCCGGACGCGGTCGCGACGATCTTCTTCAATGCGAAGCGCACCTATAAGTCGATCTCCGACGAGACGTGGCGCTTCGCGAACGGACTCCGCAAGCTTGGCGTGAAGAAGGGCGACCGCGTCGCGATCCTCCTGCCGAACACACCGCAGTTCATCGTCGCCTTCTTCGGCGCACTTCGCGCCGGAGCGACGGTCGTTCCGTGCAATCCCCTCTACACCGCGCCGGAGCTTCGTCACCAGCTCGCGGATTCCGGCGCGAGCACGTTGGTCGTGCTCTCGCGGCTCTATCCGGTCGCGAAGGCAGCCCGGACGGGCACCAGCGTGAAGAACGTGATCGTCACCAACATCAAAGAGGAGATGCCGCCACTCCTGCGGCTCATGTTCACGCTCGCCAAGGAAAGGAAGGACGGGCATCGACAGCCGTTCAAGGGCGACCCCGGTGCCCTCGCGTTCCGCGACGTGCTCGACGCGGCAGCCACGCCGTTCGACGGCGGCATGCGAAGGGACGACGTTGCGCTCCTCCAGTACACCGGTGGCACGACCGGCGTCAGCAAGGGGGCCATGCTCTCGCACCGCGCCCTCGTTGCGAACATCCTTCAGTGCCGCGCCTGGTTCACCAACCTTGAGGACGCGAAGGGCACGGGGATGGCCGTGATGCCGTTCTTCCACGTGTATGGGCTCACCGTGGTCATGGGCCTATCGATCCAGAGCGCATCGGCGATGATCCTCGAGCCGCAGTTCGACCTCGCACATGTGTTGAAGGACGTGGAGCGCCACAAGCCGAACACGTTCAGCGGGGCGCCGCGGATCTACAACGCGATCATCAACTCACCGCTCGCGGTCAAGTACGACCTTCGTTCGATCGCGGCCTGCGTATCCGGCTCAGCGCCGTTGCTCGTCGAGACGCATCGCAAGTTCGTCGAGCTCACCGGCGCCAACCTTGTCGAGGGCTACGGCCTCACCGAAGCTGCGCCAGTTACGCACTGCAATCCGCTCTTCGGGAAGGGCAAGCAGAAAGTGGGCACCGTCGGCGTGCCGTACCCGGATGTCGATTCGAAGATCGTCGATCTCGAGACGGGCACGCGCGAAGTCGGTACCGGCGAGTCCGGCGAGCTGGTGCTGCGCGGTCCGCAGCTCATGGATGGCTACTACAACAAGCCCGACGAGACGGCCCTCACGATCCGCGACGGCTGGCTCTTCACCGGTGACATCGCGACGGTCGACGTGGACGGATATATCGCGATCGTCGACCGCAAGAAGGAGATGATCATCGTCTCAGGGTTCAACGTGTATCCGCGCGAGGTCGAGGAGGCGCTCGCTTTGCATCCCGCGGTGCTCGACAGCGCGGCGATCGGCGTGCCGCATCCGATCAAGGGCGAAGAGGTGAAGGCCTTCGTGGTCCTAAAGCCGGGAGCGAAGGCGACCGCGGAGGAGATCATTGCGCATTGCCGAACTCAGCTGGCCCCGTTCAAGGTCCCCAAGGACATCGAGTTCCGTGAGTCGCTGCCGAAGACCCTCATCGGGAAGACGCTCCGGCGCCAGCTTGCGGAAGAGGACCGCAAGAAGCGCGGTCAGGCGGTTGCCGCGAGGTAGCACGTTAGTGCGCGACCCGCGACTCCGTGAGCATGAACTCGTCACGGATGATCGCTTCCAGCGTGTTGTAGGTGACGCGGAGCACAACGGTGACGTCACCGTCGGGGTAGGGCGAGCGCGGGGTCATGACCTTCGCGGTCCAGGACATCGGTGATGCATTCATGCGAGTGACTTTGCTCCCGGGCGCGCACGGTGCCATCGGGCCAGCAGGGGAGAGCCTCTCCCCCGTGATGACCAAACCGCGTCCTCAGATACAGTGCCGCGCGTACTGCGCTCCCCCGAGCGCGGCATGACCACCCCGAGCGAGTGAGCAATGAGAGGTCAATGAAGAAGATCACCCCGATCGTCATCGCGAGCGGCAACGGCACCCCAGGTCTCGCCGCGGGCATCGCGGTGCTCCGAAAGGGTGGAAGCGCACTCGACGCGGTCGAAGCGTGCGCCCGCGTGATCGAGGCGGACCCGTCGGACACGAGCGTGGGCAGGGGTGGGAAGCCGAACGTCCTCGGTGTCGTGGAGCTGGATGCGTCGCTCGTCGACGGCACGACACACCGCGTTGGCGCAGTCGGTGCCCTCACGGGGTTCTTGCACCCCATCACTGTCGCGCGCGCCGTGATGGAACGGCTGCCCCACGTGATGCTCGTTGGCGACGGCGCGGCGCGGTTCGCGGCCGAGATCCGCGCCGAGAAGGCGACGCTGCTCACGCCATCAACGCGGAAGATGTGGGTCCAGCGTCTCGCGAAGGCGCGGGAGACACCAGCGAGCGTGCGGCGACGCGCGAAGCTCGCGCCGGTCGTCGCGAAGACCGTCGGCGAGGAGCGTGGGACGGTGAACTTTATCGCTCTCGATCGCGCGGGCGACATCGCTTCCGCGGTTTCGACGAGCGGGTGGGCTTACAAGTACCCGGGCCGCATCGGCGACTCACCGATCGTCGGCGCGGGCAACTACTGCGACAGTCGTTATGGCGGCGCGTGCTGCACCGGCTTCGGCGAGCTCGCGATCCGGAACGTCACCGCGAAGACCGCGGTCGATCGGCTCGCTGCCGGCATCTCCCCGGCGGAGGTCGCGAGGCGGGCGATCGCGGACGTGAACGCGCTCGACGACGCGGCGTTCAACATCGTCGTGCTTTCCGCGGACGGCTCGCACGCGGCCGCGTCCAATCGCACCGACCGCCGCTACGCCTGGCAGCGCGCCGATATGGAAGCGCCGGTCGTGCCCACGCGAGAGATCGTTCGGCGCTAGCCGGACTCGGCGGGCCTCGTATCGCCACGCGCGCGGTAGATGCTCCACGCGAGCCCGGTGAGCGGCACAGCGAAGAGCGCACCGATCACGCCCGCGATCTCGACGCCGACGAGCACAGCGAGGAACGCCGCAAGTGGGTGCAGACCGACCGCACCGCCGGAGATCCGAGGCACGAGCAGGTTGTTCTCGAGCTGCTGGATGGCGATCGCGGCAAGGACGACCCACAGGACCAGCGGGAATGGCTGCGTGAGCGCGACCAGCGCGGCCACGGCCCCGGCGACGACCGGCCCCACGATCGGAACGAGCTCGAAGATGCCGGCGAGCACCCCGAGGAGGATCGCGTACGGGACGCCGAGCACAAAGTACGCGATGCCTGACAGGGTCCCCACGATGAGCCCGAGGAGCAGCTGACCGCGGATGTATGCACCGAACAGGCGCGCCGCCTCGGTCTCGATGCGCCGGAAGTCGGCGCGCTGCTTGTCCGGCACGACGCTGTGGACCCAGCGGTTGACCTGCGGGGCGCTCGCGAGCAGATACACCCCGAGCACGAAGATGAAGAAGAAGTCGATGACCCCGGCGCCGACCCGCAGCGCCGCGCCCGCGGCGTCACGCGACCAGTCGCCGATGCGCGCGCCGACCTCGGCGCCGATGCGCTGCCGCACCTCACCGGAGACCTCGAGTCCGCCGATGCTGAACGGCTCGTTGCTCGAGAGCAGCGCGGCGTAGCGCGGAACGTCATTGGCGAGCTCTCGCGTCTCACGGATCAGCGGCACGGCGAGGCTGGCAAGGCACGCCACGATGGCGATGAGCGCCGCGATCGCGGTGAGCGCCACGGCGACGCCGCGTTGGCGCACCACGCCGCGTAGGCGCTCCACCAGCGGCGCGAGAACGAAAGCGATCACGACGCCGAACACGACGAGGACGATGACGTGCGACAGCTCCGAAAACGCCTCGAACGCGAGGCGCCAGGCGACGATGACCGCGACGACCGCGGACGCCCCGATGAGGACGCGTGTCACCCACCAGCGCGCCAGTGGCGCGCGCCGTTCCTCCATCAGCTAGAGCGCGCCGACAGCGGACTCGATCTTCGCGGTCGCCTCGCTCGCGGGCGTGCCGGCCGGGAAATACATCGGATCGCCGAACACGACCTCCACATCACCACGCCAGCCGTTCGAGCGAGCCGGCTCCCATTTCCGATCCAGGTGATCGAGCACCGAGACCTTGCGGATCTTGAGCTTCATCGGCACGACGGGCGTGGCGCCCTCGACCGCGATGAGACCGGTCCCGGACTTGAACGGCTGCATCGGCCCGCCGATCGTGAGCTTGCCTTCGGGATAGATGAGCACCGAGAACTGGCGGTCGAGTCGCGCCCCGAGAAGCTCGAGGCTGCGGCGGATCGCGCCCTCCCGCGCGAGCGGGAACGCGTTCGCCAGCACCGACGAGAAGATCCCGTTCAGCTTGTTCCCGAATACGTCGTCTGCGGCCGCCGCGACCGCGAGCTTCCACCGCCACGAGAGCGGGATCGCCATCAGGATGATCCCGTTGTCCCAGTGGAGGCTGTGGTTCGGCGCGAACAGCACTGGGCCCTTCAAGCCAACGAGCTTCTCCTTCCCGGTGACGTGGACCTTGTAGAAGATATGCACCAGTGGGTAGATGAGCGTCTGTTGCAGCAGGAGCCCGAACGATCGCACCAGCGGGCTGAGTGGCCAACCGTAGATACCGCTGTCGCGCTTCACGTCGCGCGCCGCGGCGACCATGCGCTCGAGCTCCGCGACCGTCGCGTTCGGCTCCAGAGCCGCGTCGTCGATGTACGCGCCCAGCTCCTCTTCGATCGCGCCGAGCAGGTCGACGCGACCGAGTGAATCGAGACCCAGGTCGGCGGAGAGCGTCGCGCCCGGGTGCACCGCGGCCGGCGGTATGTTCGCGACCTGGGAAATGACGCGCTCGACATCGGTCAAGGGCCGCTCGGTCTCGGCGCCAGTGACGGCCCGAGCCTGCTCGACGCGACCCATGGTCAGAAGGCGCTCGACCACGAAGCGCTTCTTCACCTTCTGCGTCGGCGTCGTCGGGAACTCGTCTTCGGGCCAGATCGTCCAGCCACGGATCTGCTGGCTGCCCGAGAGCTTGACGTTGGTGTCGCGCACGATGGAGGCGACCTGATCTTTGTCCTTCACGAGGAAGACGGCGTGCACCTGGATGTCCTCGCCGGGGCGCTGAAGGCCGACGACCGACGCGATCGCGGGCCGCAGTGGCGTGGCGAGCGCCTCGATGCGCGGATCGGCCGCGAGCGCGTTCTCGATGTCCTCCGGATAGACGTTCGTGCCATCGGCGAGGACGATCATGTCTTTCTTGCGCCCGCGCAGCCAGAGGAAGCCGTCCTTATCGAACTCGCCAAGGTCTCCCGTGTGGTACCAACCGTCCTGGTCGAGGACGGCGCGCGTCGCCTCCTCGTTCTCCCAGTAACCCTTGAAGACGTTGGGCCCGCGCGCGAGAACCTCGCCGTCGGCGGCGACCTTGACCTCGACGCCCGGTATCGGTGTGCCGACGGAGCCGAGACGATTCAGCTCGACCCGGTTGAAGGTCAAGGCGGGGGAGCACTCCGTCGTGCCGTATCCCTGCAGCACGTCGATGCCGAGCTCCCGCCACGATGCGCCGAGCGCGGGGTCGAGCGCGGCGCCGCCCGACACGATGTACCGGAAGCGGCCGCCGAACTGACGGTGGACGCTGAAGAAGACGAGGCGCCGGAGACCCATCGGCAGCCGTCGCGCGACGCGGCGCAGCTTCTCGAAGAGCTCCTTCTTTCCCTGCGCCTCGGCGCTGCGTTCGATGGCGATCATCAGCGACTTCACGACTGCCGGCGTGATGAGCACCATCGAGACCTTGCGCTCCTTGAAGGTGCGCCGGACCACCGCGGGCTGACGGCTGGTCGGATAGATGACCGAGGCGCCCGACAGTAGGACGGTGAAGAAGCCAGCGAGCTGCTCGAACATGTGCGAAAGGGGAAGGAAAGACAGCAGGCGCTGCTTCGGGCCGATCGGGAAGATCTGCGTCGCGGCGACCGCGTTCGAGAGGATGTTTCGATGCGACAGCATCGCGCCCTTCGGATCGCCCGTCGTGCCCGAGGTGAACACCACCTCCGCCAGATCGTCGCCGGTCAGAACTGCCTTCTCCAGCGGTGCGCACTCGCGCGCCAGGTCGGGCAACCGCTCCATCTCGAACAGCGGCAGGCCGAGCGTCTTCGCCCGCGCAAGCGTCTGGGACGAGACGATCGCGCCGCTGGCGCGTGTCCGTTCCGCGATCTTCTGCGCGAACTCGGCCGCGTAGTTCGCCTCGAGCGGCACGAGGATCACGCCGAGCCGTAGCGCCGCCAGGAACGCGATCACGTACTCGGGACGATTCACGCCCCAGATGAGGACGCGTTCGCCCTGCTTCAGCCCGCTGTCCTTCAGATGGCGCGCGACGCGCGGGACGACGTCGTTCAGGTCGCGATATGTCCACGCGCGCGTGCGGAAGCCCGGCCGGATGATGAACGCGTCCTTGTTGCCGAACTTTCGGGCCGACTCCTCGAGGATGTCGTTCAATGTCTCCACGTCGCCCTCCCCTTCGCCGCTAGCTCGCGAGCGCGCGTAACGCTTCTCGCCCCCCCTGCCGTACCGGCGGATAGTGCGAGAAAAGGATCGTCTCGACATCTAGCTCTGCCAGCCGCGCGATCGAGCGGCGCGCGAGAGCCATGTCGTCGGTGAAGAAGTAGTTCGGAAGCGTCACCTGTCCGCGCATGCGCTGCAGCAGATCACCGACGATAAGGAGCCGACGTGTCGGCGAATACAAACAGATGCTTCCGGGTGTGTGACCGGGCGTGTGCAGCACG
>JBDTMY010000040.1:0-3269 GCA_039934015.1 Chloroflexota bacterium
GAGCTGCCGCTCGGTGAGCTCATCGAAGTGCTTACGTCCGAGCCGCGATCGGTCCCTGAGTTCAGGGCGACCATTGTCTCGGCCCGCACGGACCTGCTCGAGTCCAGCCAGCTCGGGGATGTTTTCCGGTTCGTGTTGCGGAGGCGCTAGACGCCTCCTCGAGCGTGACCTTTGGCGCGAAATGCGGGGTCGTTCGCCTCACGCGCCGGCCCGCTTCCAGCGCGACTCTAAGGACGATCCTTCGAACGGTGGTGTCACATGCGCGTTCTGATCGCGACTGACTTCTCGACTCACGCCGAGGATGCCTTGGCCCTGGTCGGCGATCTGGCAATACCCGACGGCTCCGTTGTGCGGATCGTCCACGTCGTCGAACCCTTCCCGCCGATCAGTTCGCTCGCGCCAACATCCATGACCGAGATGGCGGAAGCCGTCGAACGCGAAGCGATGGCCGAGCTCGATCGCAAGCGCGCGATCTTCCGCGAGCGCGCTCTCGAGGTGCAGACGGCCCTCGTTCTCGGACGGCCGGCGGAGATGATCGTCGACGAGGCGCAGCGCTTCCGGGCCGACCTCATCGTGATGGGCAGCCGCGGTCGCCGTGGGATAGCCGCCGCGCTCCTGGGTTCGGTCTCGGCGGAAGTCGTCGACCGCGCGCCCTGTCCGGTCCTCGTCGCGCGTGGGCGCAAGCTGACGCAGGTGGTCCTCGCCGAGGACGGCTCCCTCGTCTCCGCCACCGGGGCCGATCTCGTTTCGAAGACGCCGGCGCTGCGATCACTTCCGGTCACCGTGGTCAGCGTCGTCGATGCTCCCTTTCCTTCGACCGCTGCCAACAGCGACGCTGGACCGAGCATGCACGCCGCGATCCGGGCGTACTACGACTCTTTGCCGGCGCAGCGGGAAGCGATGGCTCGTGTCGCGAACACTCGCGCGGCCCAGCTGACCGACGCAGGGTCGATCTCGAGCGCGGAGGTCCGCGAGGGCGATGCAGCGCAGCAGCTCATCGATGCCGCGGCCGCGACGGGCGCCGACTGCATCGTCATCGGCAGCCATGGGCGCACCGGGATCTCGCGGTTGTTCCTCGGGAGTGTCGCGCGCGCCGTGCTGTTCCACGCGCCCTGCTCCGTGCTCATCGTCCGAGCGCCGGCGAGCGTCACGGCCGGCACGTCGCCGAAAACGCTTGCGAGTGCGCGCTACGTGACGCCGCAGCCTGCACTGCTGGCGGATGCACGGGTCTCGTGCCCACGCCACGGTGGCGCCGCCGTTGATGTCGAACGCTGCCTGGGTTGCGGCTACTTCACTGGCGCCGGGGCGTGTGGTGCCGGCCCGCGCGAGCTCGGCGACGCCGATGCCGCGATCTGGCGACATCTGCTGCCATGAGAACTTCCCGCTACCCGGGGATACCAGCCATCGCTGACGGCTCTGACGCCGTAGCGCATGTCGAGACACGCCTGTCCGAGGCAGCGTGCGCCTTCCCGATCACGCCCTCGACGACGATGGCGGCGCTGTATCAGGCGGCGGTCGCCGACGGGGCGACGAACCTGTGGGGAACGCCACTCCGTTTCATCGAGCCGGAGTCGGAGCACTCATCCGCATCTGCGGCCGAAGGCTTCGCACTCGCCGGTGGCCGCGTCACGAACTTCACCGCCGGCCAGGGGCTGATCCTCATGAAAGAGGTCCTCTACGTCATCGCCGGCAAGCGGCTTCCCGCGGTGTTCCACGTCGGAGCGCGCGCTCTGACGAGCCAGGCGCTGAACATCCACGCCGGTCACGACGACGTGATGGGCGTCGCCGACACGGGTTGGGGCATCCTCTTCGCTCGTAACGCGCAGGAGGTCGCCGACCTCGGCGCGATCGCCCGACGGGTCGCCGAATCGACGGAGATCCCGTTCATCGTGGCGCAGGACGGTTTCCTGACCACTCATACGCTCGAGAACGTGCGCCTGCCGGAGGACGAGCTCCTGCGCGAGTTCGTCGGGGATCCGCGCGAGCACGTGCGCTCCTACTTTGAGCCGAAGGAAGCGCTCCAGACCGGCGTCGTGCAGAACCAGGACGCCTACATGAAGGGCAAGATCGGGCAGCGCGCCTTCTATCACCGACTTGCGGAGGAGCTCCGCCTCGCGATGCACACGTGGACCGATCTGACCGGGCGGCCGTACGGATTGATCGACGCCTACCGCTGCGAGGATGCCGAGACGATCGTCGTGTCGATGGGCACGATCGCGGACACCGCTGTCGCCGTCGTCGACGAGCTCCGGCGCGCCGGACGCCGCGTCGGCTGCGTTACGGTGACCAGCTTCCGTCCGTTCCCGTCCGCGCGGCTGGCGGCCGTGCTGCGTGGAGCGCGCGCGGTCGCCGTCATCGAGCGCACCGACGAGCCCGCGGCCGCCGACAATCCACTCACCCGCGAGGTCAAGGCGTCCCTCGCCGATATCGCGGGAAGTGGCGCCCGCATCCCCTTGGTCGGCTCCGTCTCGGCCGGGCTCGGATCGCGCGACGTCGCGGCGGGCGACATCGCGGCGGTCTTCCGCTGGCTCGAGAAGCCGCTCGCGAGCGATCAGCGTTTTGCGGTGCTCGGGATCAAGCACGCGCTCGGTCTCGAGCGCATGGATCTAGAGATCCGGACGAAGGGTGCCTACAGCCTGCGCGGTCATTCGATCGGTGGCTTGGGCTCGGTAACGACGAACAAGCTGCTCGCGGTGCTCGCCGGCGATCTCTTCGGCGCGTTCGTGCAGGCGTACCCGCGCTACGGCTCGGAGAAGAAGGGGCTCCCGACGGCCTACTTCCTGACCATCGCCGAGGAGCGCGTGCGCACCCACGCCGAGCTTGACCGCGTCGACTTCGTGCCGGTGCACGATGTCGCCGCCTTCCGCAGCGTCGCGCCGCTACGCGGACTCGTCGACGGAGGGACCGTGTTCGTGCCCAGCCCCGTGGCGGACCCAGAGCGTCTCTGGGCTTCGCTTCCGCTCGGCGTGCGTAAGGAGATCCTGGCGCGGCAGATCCGCGTCTTCGCACTCGACACCGCGGCGCTCGCCCGTAAGTACGCGCCGCGGCCCGAGTTGCAGGTGCGCATGCAGGGCGTCGTGCTCGTCGGCGTGTTCCTGCGCGTGTCGCCCTTCGCGCAGCGCGCCGGGCTCGACCGCGAGCGTCTGCTCACAGCGACGAGGGGCGCGCTGACCCGCTTCTTCGGGAAGCGCGGCGCAGCGGTGGTGGACGCGAATCTTGCCGTCGTGAGCGAGGCTTACGACGGTGTCGTCGACGTGACAGCGGCGATC
>JBDTMY010000041.1:0-3786 GCA_039934015.1 Chloroflexota bacterium
GATCCGGAGTGGATCGCGCGGACGCGCGCACAGCGCGACGCGCTGGCCCTCGACCTGCGCGCCGAGCAGATCGTCGCGATGGCACGGGCCGTCGCGCATGCGGCACCCGGCGGCGTGTTGATCCACTGCCTCGCCGGCAAGGACCGCACCGGTATCGCCGTCGCATTGCTGCTCTCGCTGATCGGCGTGTCTGAGGCGGACATCGCCGCGGACTACACGCTGTCGGTCGCCAATCTCGCGGGCGAGTTCAACGCGGCGATCGCGGCCGCGCCGGATGCCGAGGCGCGGGTGCTCGTCGAGCGCTCATACGACGCGCAGGCCGCGACGATGCTCGCGACGCTCGCGCACCTACGCACCCGGCACGGGGGCGCGGAGACGTATCTCGCGCGCGGTGGGCTGGCGGCTGAGGACATCCAGCGCATCCGCGACCGGTTGCTCGACTAGGCGGAACTGTCGCGAAGTCCTCACTCGCGCGCGCGACCGGCGTGTACGCTGTGACCCCCATGGAAGCGCCCGTCGTGGACGTGCGCGCGCTACGAAAGGTCTATCGCGTCACCGAGCGCGAGACCGGACTGGCGGCCACGTTCCGCTCCTTCGTCAAGCGCCGCTACCGCGAGGTGCTCGCGGTGGGTGGCATCACGTTCCGCATCGATCCGGGTGAGGTCGTCGGGTTCCTCGGGCCGAACGGCGCCGGGAAGACCACGACGCTCAAGATGCTCTCCGGGCTGCTGCACCCCACGGGCGGTGAGGCGACGGTGCTCGGCCACGTGCCGTGGCGCCGCGAGGGCAATTTCCTGCGCGGCATGACCCTCCTGATGGGCAACCGCTCGCAGCTCGTCTGGGACATACCCGCCGCCGACTCGTTCCTCGTGCTGAAGGAGATCTACGGCGTACCGGATGCGCAGTACAAACGCACGCTCGACGAGCTCACCGATCTGCTCGAGCTGCAGCCGCTCCTCCACAAGCCCGTCCGTGGCCTGTCGCTCGGCGAGCGCATGAAGGTCGAGTTCGCCGCGGGGCTGCTGCACTCACCGGGCGTCGCGTTCCTCGACGAGCCCACGCTCGGCCTCGACATCTCGATGCAGGGCCGCATCCGCCGCTTCGTCGCCGAGTACAACCAGCGGAGCGGCGCGACGATCCTGCTGACGAGCCATTACATGGACGACGTCGTGGCGCTCTGTCGCCGAGTGATCGTCATTCACCGCGGGGTGCTGCTCTACGACGGCGCGCTCGCGGACCTCGCGGAGCGCATGGCCCCCTACAAGCGCATCACGGTGACGCTGCGCGGCGACGTCGGCGACCTCTCGTCGTTCGGCGAGGTCGTCTCGAACGCCGAGAACGTCGTCACGATCCACGTGCCGCGCACGCAGGCTGCGGAGCGCACCGCACGGCTGGTGCGCGAGCTTGGCGACCAGCTTGCGGACATCAGTGTCGAGGACCCGCCGATCGAGGAGGTCATCGACAAGGTATTCGCGTCGGAGCAGCCACTGGCGGCGGCGACGGCATGATCCGGATCTACCGGCAGCTGCTCATCGCGCAAGTACAGGCCGCTGCGCAATACCGGATCCAGGCCGTGCTCTGGATGCTCTTCTCGATCATCCGCCCGGTCATCTTCCTCGCGGCGTGGACCGCGGTGGCGACCGCGCAAGGGGGCAGCGTTGGCGGCTACACCGCGAGCGACTTCGCCGCCTACTACATCGCGCTGACGATCGTCGGGCACCTGACGACGGCCTGGAACTCGTTCGAGTTCGAATTCGAGGTCCGGCAGGGCCGGCTCTCGCCGAAGCTCCTGCGGCCGCTGCATCCGCTGCACTACTCGGTGGTGGAGAACCTGATCTGGAAGGCGACGACGTTCCTTCCGCTGATGCTGGTGTGCCTGGTCATCGCGCTGACGTTCCAGGTGAAATGGAACGTCGAGTGGTGGCACCTCGCGCTGTTCGTGCCAAGCATCGTGCTCGCGGCGGCGCTCAACTTCATGATCGGGTGGGTGACCGCCACTGCGACGTTCTGGCTGCAGCGGATCAATACCGTGAACACGCTGCTGCAGCGGACCTCCTTCATCTTCGCTGGACAGATCGCGCCGATCTCGCTCATGCCGACGGCGCTGCAGGTGATCTCGTACTCGCTGCCGTTCGCGTATGTGCTCGCGGTCCCGGCCGAGATCCTTCGCGGTGGTGTCACGTTCGAGCGCGGCCTCCTCTATCTCGTCGGTCAGGCGGTGTGGCTGGGCCTCTCGATCATCGCGTTCCGGTTCGCCTGGCGCGCCGGACTCCGCGAGTACAGCGCCGTGGGGGCGTAGTGCTCCGCTACCTGCGCATGTTCAGGGCGTTCGCCTCGACGGAGTTCCAGTTCGAGATGGAATACCGAGCGAACATGTATCTGAGCATCTTCGAGATGTTCCTCGTGATCGGGACGAGCATCGGCGCGGTGCTGATCATGTTCGGCCACACCACGACGATGAACGGCTGGACCCTGCCGCAGATGATCGTGCTGCTCGGCGTCTACTACCTCATCCAGGGCGGCGTAAGTCTGGTGTTCTCCCCATCGTTCGAGCGGCTCATGGAACACGTCCGCGTCGGCACGCTCGACTTCCACCTGCTGAAGCCGGTCAACACGCAGTTCCTGGTGAGCACGCGGCACCTCAAGGTGATCCGCGGCGCGGACCTTCTACTTGGCCTCGGCGTCGTCATCGTCGGCCTGGTGCAGGTCGGTGAGCAGGTCGGCGTCACCCAGGCGCTCCTGTTCGCGCTGTCGCTCGTCTTCGGCTGGATGCTCGTCTACTCGCTGCTGCTCGGACTGGTGACGCTCTCCTTCTGGTTCGTGCGGGTGGAGAACCTGCTCGCGATCTTCTGGGCCTTCACGGAGGCCGGACGCTTTCCCGTCGACGTGTACCCGCTCTGGCTGCGCGTGTCGCTCAGCACGATCGTCCCGATCGGTGTCGCGGTCACCGCGCCGGCGAACGCGATCGCCGGGCGCATGGACTGGATCGGCGTAGCGCTGCTCGGGGCGGGCACCGTCCTCGCGGTAGGGGTCGCCAGCGCTCTGTGGCGATGGGGTCTGCGGAGCTACACCGGCGCCAGCGCGTAGGCGGCCGCGCATCTGGCGGGCCTCGTCCATCTCACATGTGCACACATACACTTGATGCAATGAGCGCGCAGATGAACGTCGACCTGAATCTGCCCGAAGACCGCGTCGGACCGCGCCCCAGGCGTCGGTCGAAGCGTGTCTGGGTCGGCGGTACCGCGGTCGGCGACGGCGCCCCTGTCTCGGTCCAGTCGATGTGCACGACGCTGACGCACGACGTCGACGCGACCATCCGGCAGATCGAGCGCCTCCAAGAGGTCGGCTGCGAGATCGCCCGGGTCGCCGTCCCCGACAAGCGCGCGGGCGAGGCGCTGAAGGAGATCGTGCGTCGCAGCATCCTTCCGATCGTCGCGGACATCCACTTCGACTACAGACTCGCGCTCATGGCGCTCGACGCGAAGGTCCACAAGCTGCGCCTCAATCCCGGCAACATCCACAACAAGGACGGCGTCCGCGAGGTCGTCAAGCGCGCGAAGGTGCAGGGCACGCCGATCCGCATCGGCGTCAACCACGGCTCGATCGGTGATCGCCAGCCGGGCGATGTACGTGACGAGTCGCAGCGGATGGTCGACCTCGCCATTTCGGAGATCAAGATCCTCGAGGACCTCGACTTCGACGACATCGTCGTGAGCGTGAAGGCGTTCGAGGTGCCGACGATGGTCGCGGCGTATCGCCGCCTCGCGAAGGCCGTGCCGTACCCGC
>JBDTMY010000042.1:0-18742 GCA_039934015.1 Chloroflexota bacterium
CGCGCGACCTCGGTCTTCGCGAGGAGCGGCAGCGCTTCGACGCCATCGGCGCTCACGAACGTGACGCGGTCCGTGTCCGAGCCGAAGGCCGATCCGGGAGCGCTCACGTCGTTGCCAACGACAAGGTCGAGCTTCTTCTCGCGCAGCATTCGCCCGGCCTCGGCCGTCGCGTCACCGGTCTCGGCCTTGAAGCCGATGACGATCGCGCCGGCGCGGCGGGCGGCGAGGATGGCCTTCAGGATGTCCGGGTTCTCGGTCATGCGCAGGTTCAGCTCCTTGCCGGCATCGCGCTTCTTGATCTTGCGTTCGAGCGTCTCGATCGGCCGGTAGTCGGCGACCGCGGCCGCCATGATCACAGCGTCGGCGTTGGGGAGCAGGCCGAGCACCGCGTCGCGCATCTGCTCCGCGGTCTCGACCGGCACGAGCTGCGTACCGACCGGCGCGCGCAGCGCCGTGGGCCCCGACACGAGGAAGACCTCCGCGCCGGCGTCGGCGGCGGCGGCGGCGATGGCGTAGCCCATCTTGCCGCTCGAGCGATTGGAGACGAAGCGCACCGGATCGATGGGCTCGAGCGTCGGGCCCGCGGTAACGATGACGCGGCGGCCCGCAAGGGCCTGCGTGACCTCGAGCGCATCCGCGATCGCGGCCTCGATGCGCTCGAGCGATGCGAGCCGCCCCGGGCCCACGTCGCCGGAGGCGAGCGGACCCGACTCCGGCTCGACGATCCGCGCCCCGCGCGACCGCAGCGTCGCGACGTTCGCCTGCGTCGCGGCGTTCTGCCACATGTGGGTCTCCATCGCCGGCGCGAGGACGATCGGCGCCTCGGTCGCGAGCACCGTCGTCGCGATGAGGTCGTCGGAGAACCCGTTCGCGAGTCGCGCGAGGAGATGCGCGGTGGCCGGTGCGATGACGACGACGTCCGCCTGCCGTCCGATCGCGATGTGGCCGGCGGCGCGCTCGTCCTGGATCTGGAACATCTCCAGCTCGACCGGCCGGTACGTCAGCGCTTGGAAGGTGAGTGGCCGCACGAACTCTGCGGCGGATCGCGACATCACGACCTGCACGGTGGCGCCCGCCTGCGTCAGGCGGCGCGCGAGCTCCACCGATTTGTACGCCGCGATGGAGCCCGTGACGCCGAGCACGATGAAGCGCCCGCGCAGCGCGTCCATCAGGCGTTGAGCTCGTAGAGGAGGCGCAGGCCCTCGAGCGTCAGGTCCTCGTCGACCTTCTCGATGCCCGTCGCAAGCGGCGCGATCGTCGAGGCCAGCCCGCCGGTCGCGATCACCCTCGGCTTCGCCGGCAGCTCGGCGATGATCCGCGCGAGCAGCCCCTCCACGAGTCCTACGTACCCGAAGACGATCCCCGAGCGGAGGCAGTCCGCGGTGTTCTTCCCGATCGCCGTGGCCGGTGGCGTGAGCGACACGCGGAAGAGCCGCGACGCGCGGCCGAAGAGCGATTCCGCAGAGACCTCGAGGCCCGGGGCGAAGGAGCCGCCGAGAAAGTCGCCCTCCGCGCTCACGACGTCGAAGTTCGTCGTCGTGCCGAAGTCGACGATGACGACCGGCCCGCCGTACCGCCGGTGCGCGGCCAGCGTGTTCGCGATGCGATCGGCGCCGACCTCCGAGGGGTTGTCGACGCGAAGACGAACGCCGGTCTTGATGCCGGGACCGACGATGAACGCCGCCCGGTCCAGATAACGCTCCGCGAGGCGAGTGAACGCCTGCGTGAGCGGCGGGACCACGCTACCGAGGACCATGGCTTCGATCTCGTCGAGCGCGAGGTCCTCCTGCGCGAGCAACCCGTCGAGCATCACCGCGAGCTCGTCCTCGGTGCGATCGTGCACGGTGACGAGTCGCCAGGTGCGGATGAGCCGATCCTTGTCGTACGCGCCGACGACGATGTTCGTGTTGCCGACGTCGATCGCGAGAATTGCGCTCACGCTAGTCCCTGGATTCGGTGGCGCCCGTGCGAAGTCCTCCCTGCCCCATGTGCGCCTGAAGTGCCTTCGCGACGTTCTTCGGAACGAGTCCCTCGACCGACGCGCCGAATGCCACGAGCTCCTTCACGCGCGATGCGGATAGGAACAGGTACTCCGGAGCGGTCATCAGGTAGACCATCTCGATCTCGGGCGCGAGCTTGCGGTTCATGTTCCCCATCTCGAACTCGAACTCGAAATCCGACAGCGCGCGAATTCCGCGGATGATGAAGCTCGCGCCGACCTCTTTCGCGAACGTGACCTGCAGACCGTCGAACGTGCGGACCTCGACGTTGCGACACGCGGTGCACGCCTCGCTCATGAGCGCGACCCGCTGGTCCGCGTCGAACAGGGTCTTCTTCGAGAGGTTGCGGCCGACACCGATGACAACGCGGTCAAAGAGGCGCGCGGATCGTTCGAGGATGTCGAGGTGGCCGTTGGTGGGCGGATCGAACGAACCGGGATAGATCGCCACACGGTCGCTCACGTCGGTCGCGCCTCCTGTATGCGGTAGTGCACGCCAAGGCGAATCGTAGCGCCCTAGGAAGCGGCGAACACTCTCCATTCCCCAGGGACGCCCTTTAGCTGATGCAAACCACGATCGTCGAATCGGAGTCCCGATCCTGCGGTGAGATCGCGCACGGTCGCCGATGCGAGCACCTCACCCGGTCGCGCGAGCTCCCGGATCCGCGCGCCGATGATCGTCGCGATCCCGCCCACCTTGCCCGCGATGTTCTCGCACTCGCCGGTATGCGCTCCGGCACGGATATCGAGGCCCAGTTCGCGGACGCGATCGCGCACGGCCAGCGCGCAGCGCACCGCGCGGGCTGGACCGTCGAACGTCGCATAGAAACCGTCGCCCGCGGTATCCTGCTCGACACCTCGGTGCCGCACGAGCTCATCGCGAACGACGGCGTGGTGCTGTTCGATGAGCTCGCGCCATGAGCGATCGCCGATTTCCGCCGCCCGCGCCGTCGATCCGACGATATCGGTGAACAATGACGTCGCGAGGAAGCGGTCGCTGTCGATCGACGGTCGCGTTCCCGTCAGGAATTCCTGGATCTCACCGATGATCTCCTCTTGATGCGAGACATACCACGCGTGGTCGCCGCTCGGCAGTTCGACGTACTTCGCCCCGGCGATGTGGTCAGCGAGGTACCGGGCGTCGCGGACGTCGACGTCACGGTCGCCGACCGCGTGCAGAACAAGCGTCGGCACGCGGATCGTCGGCAGAATGGAGCGGACGTCGACATGCGAGTTCATTCGAAGCAGTTGCGCGGCCGCGCCGGGTGACGCGCTCTGGCGGAGATAAGCCGCGAATGAGCGAGCGGCCTGGGCGTCACCCGCCAGACTCGGTGCATAGAACGCGAAGTCGATGGCCTTCCAGCCCTCGATTTCGAGTCGCTCGGCCTCGGCCATGCGGGACTCCAGCGTTGGCGCCCACGGGTAGTCGTCGGTGCGCATCCGCTTCGCGAACGCGCCGTAGGTGATGAGCGCCCGTGTCCGCTCGGGGTACGTCGCGGCGAAGAGGATGCACATCGAACCGCCTTCGGAATGGCCAAAGAGCGCCGCTCGCTCGCAACCTGCGGCATCCATCACCGCGCGAACGTCGTCCATCCGCTGCTCGAGCGTGGGGTACGCCGCGACCCGGTCAGAGAGCCCGGTGCCGCGCTTGTCGAAGGTGATCACCCGAGCGAACGCGCCAAGCCGTTCCAGACTGCTCGCGAAGCGCGGGCTGTCCCACATCAACTCGATGTTGGAGACCCAACCCGGAACGTACACGAGGTCGAACGGCCCGCGGCCAAAGACGTGAAAGGCGATGCTCATGTCGCCACTGCGCGCATAGCGTGTTTCCGGGGCTGCCACCGCGGCTACTCTACCGAGCCCTCCTCGCTCCTATGCTCCGCCCGTGGGCTCCGCGCCTCTGAAGGTCCGTCCCGATCGCTCGATCCATTCGATAGACGGCGGATGGTTCAAGGCGCGTTGGCACTTCTCGTTCGATCGATACAACGATCGGAACAACGTGGGCATTGGTACGCTCCGCGTCTTCAACCACGACACGCTCGTGCCGGGCGCCGCGTGGCCGCTGCATCCGCACCGCGACATCGAAGGGATCACGTACGTTGTGTCGGGTCAGTTCGAGCATGCCGACAGCCTCGGCAACGGCGGCGTCCTCGAGGCGGGCGGCGTACAGCGGATGCGGCTGGGTTCGGGCGCCGAGCACTCGGAGCGGAATCACTCGAAGACCGAGCCGATGGAGTTCATCCAGATGTGGATCATCCCGTCTCAGCGCGGACTCGAGCCGTCGATCGCGCAGAAGCAATACACCGTCGCGGATCGGACGGACCGGCTGCTCCGTTTCCTCAAACCCGAAGGTGCGGAGGGTGAAGGACTCACCGTTGCGCGGGATGTGTCGATGTACGTGTCACGGCTGTCGGCGGGCCGAGAAGAACGGATCGAGTTCCGTGACGGACGCGGAGGCTACCTCTACCTCATCGAGGGGGCGCTGAACGTGAACGGTCAACACCTGACGAGCGGGGACGCGGGATATGTCCTCGGCGCGGGAGAGCTCGCGCTGCGCGGACAGCGGGAGTCCGATCTCATCTTGGTGGACACGCCGCTCTAGTCACGTGACACGGCGCCCCGCGGCGTACACCTCGCTCACGATCGGGGCGCCGAGGCGATAAGCGAGCTCGCGCTCGTCGTCGGTGTCGAGTACCGCGAGATCGGCACGGCGTCCTTTGACCAGTGCGCCGGTCCGTCCACCGCGGCCGAGCGCATGCGCGCCGTTGATGGTCGCGGCGACGATCGCCTCGTGCGGCGTGAGGCCGCACAGCGCGACGGCGAGCGCGATCGCTGTGGGCATTCCCTCGAGCGGCGAGGTCCCCGGGTTGTGATCCGTCGCGACGGCGATCGGGACTTCGGCCGCGAGGAACCGTCTCGCGTCCGGCGGCGCGTAGCCGACGAAGAACGCGCTGCCCGGAAGGAGGACCGCGGGGATCGCCGCGCGGGCGAGCGCGCGCAGGCCTTCCGCCGACGCGTTCGCGACGTGATCGGCGGAGCGCGCATGCGCTCGAGCCGCGAACGCGGTCGCACCAACGTCGTTCAGCTGGTCGGCATGCAGCGTGAGCGCGAGACCGGCGTCCCGCGCGGCCTTCGCGAGCGGTCGCACGTCGTCGGTGTCGAACACGCCGTTCTCGACGAACGCATCGACCGCCTCGGCCAGGCCCTCGTCCGCGACCGTGCGCACGGCCAGTGCCGCGTCGCGTACGAAGCCGCGACGGTCCTCCGCCCGCGCCGCGGGCAGAGCGTGCAGCGCGAGATACGTGACGGCGACATCGATGGGCGACTCCTTCGCGGCGGCGGCGATCACGCGCAGCTGGCGCAGCTCCTCCGCCGGCTCGAGTCCGTAGCCGCTCTTCACCTCGATCGTCGTCGTGCCCAGGGAAATTGCGCGTGCGAGGCGTCGCCGAAGCAGCGCGAGCAGATCGACGTCGCCGGTGTCCCGCGTCGCGCGGACGGTCGCGTGGATACCGCCGCCGCGTTCGAGGACCGCGAGATAATCCGCGCCGCTGCGCCGTGTCACGAACTCATCCCAGCGCTGGCCGGCGTAGCAGAGGTGCGTGTGCGCATCGACGAAGCCCGGCATCACAACACGTCCTTCAGCGTCCATCTCGACGGCATCAGCCGTGCGCTGAAGGTCCTGCCAGGAATCTCCGCGGCCGGTCGCAACGACGACGCCGTCACGCGATGCGAGCCAGCCGGGATGGATCGCGCCAACGTCGCCAGCCGCCGCTCCCACTCGAGGCCGCTCTTCACGGAGAGGCGCAAGGGTGAGAAGGCGCGCGCGGCGAATGACGAGATCCGCCTCCACGACCGTTAGAGGGGCGCGGTGAGTGTCACTCGAGGAAGTGGCTCTCTATCACACGACTTCGCTCGAAGCCCTCGAGCTTGAGCGCGCTTGACGTCACCTGCAGAGCGGCATCGAGTGGGAGCAATCCGATCAGCTCGCCCCGGAGGATGCGCACGCCGGCGTCAGTGGCCCGGCGCTCGACTTCGGCCCAGACCGTCGCGAGCGACGTCTGCGTCGTGTCGAGCAGATTCATCGACACCTGCGCGCGCGGCGGATCGGTGAGCTCGAATCCCAGCGCCTGCACCGCGGGCAGGCCGCCCGACGATTCACGTATCTCCTTCGCGATGCGCTTGGCGATCTTCACATCGGCGGTGTCGAGCTCGATGTTGAAGGCGATGAGCGGTGGACGAGCGCCGACCACTACCGCGCCAGCCCGAGGATGCAGCACCGCCGGCCCCGCGTCGGGAACGTGCGTGGTCGACAGCAGGTCCGCGAGCCCCTCGTACTGAGGCCTCCGGATATCCGGCAGGCGGATGCGCTCGGGGCGCATCGCCGCGCGCGCGTAGAAATACACCGGTACCTTGTGGCGCTCGGCGACCTCCTGTCCGAAGCCATGCGCGATGACGACGCATTCCTCCAGCGTGATGCCGGCCAGCGGCACGAACGGCACGACGTCGACGGCGCCGAGGCGTGGGTGCTCGCCCGTGTGGGAGCGCATGTCGATCTCGACGTAGGCGGCGGTGACGAGCGCGTGCGCGGCGGCCTTCACCGCGTCCGCGTCGCCGGCGAATGTAAAGACCGAGCGGTTGTGGTCGACGTCGCTTGTTCGATCGAGCAGCCGCACCCCGGGGACGTCGCTGATGGCTTTGGCGAGCCGGTCGATCACGTCGCGGCGCCGGCCCTCGCTGACGTTCGGCACGCATTCCACCAGCCGCGACACGGCCGAAGACTAGCGTCATCCCCCATCTGTGGGGGTTGTCCCGGTACCAACGGATAGCGAGACTGACCGTTGTGGAAGTGGACCGGAACGCCCAAGGGCTGAGCCTTGCGCTGCTGCAGTTCAACCCGTCTTCGGTGGTGCTGCTGGACACCGAGGGCCTGATCCGCTCGCTCAACCGCAACGCCGAGCGCCTCCTCTCGACCACCGAGGCCGACGCCGTCGGCAAGAGCTACACCGTCGTCTTCGGCGAGTCCCTCTCGCAGCGTGTCTTCAAGCTGATGCTGAAAGGCGGCGCCGAGGGGCAAGCGCGCGCGATCGAGGCGACGCTTCCCAGTGGCCGTCGGGCAAAGCTGCGCGCGACCGCGGGCCCCCTCAAAGACGCGCGCGGCACGGTCAGCGGGATCGTGTTCGTCGCGGACGAGGACACGTCGTCCCCAAAGCTCGAGGCGGCTGCCGACAACCAGGTGCGGCTTCGGGACGCGCTCCGCCGTTATCTCGGGGACAACGTCGCCGAGATGGTGGATGCACGGCCATCGTTCATCGACGTTGGGGGTCAGACGCAGACCATCAGCGTGCTCCACGCCGACGTGCGCGGCTACACCGCCATGGCCGAGGCGCTGCCGCCCGATCGTGTCGTATCCCTTCTCATGCGCTACCACGGCGCCGCGGCCAAAGCGATCCGCGCCACCGGCGGCACGATCGACCGTTTTGCCGGCGACGCGATCCTCGCGCTCTGGAATGCGCCGGTGCCCCAGGCCGATCACGTGCGGCTCGCGCTTCGCGGCGCGCTCGCGATGTGTGACGCCGCGCGCGAGGTGGGTATCGAGCTCGGCTACGGCATCGGCGTGCACACCGGCGAGGCGATGGTGGGCAACCTCGGGAGCGATCAGTACCAGAACTTCACCGCGATCGGCGACACAGTGAACGTCGCCGCGCGGCTTCAGGGCCAGGCCAAGGCCGGCGAGGTGGTCTGCTCCGCCGCCGCGCTCCAGGCGGCGGGCGAGGGCGTACGGACCACACCCCTTGGCGCGTTGGAGTTACGAGGACGGCGGACCCCGGTGGACGCGTACCGGGTGGAGGGGATCGACCAGTGACATTGCAGCCCGGGACCACGCTCGGGACGTACCAGATCCTGGAGAAGATCGGCGCGGGCGGAATGGGCGCCGTGTACAAGGCGTATCAACCGAGCCTCGGCCGTTACGTCGCGATCAAGGTGCTGCCGCCGCAGACGGCCGGTGACCCCGCATTCTCCGAGCGCTTCGCGCAGGAGGCGCGGGCCGTCGGGAAGCTGCGCCATCCGAACATCGTGACCGCGTTCGACTTCACGCAGCAGGACGACGTCGCATATCTCGTCTCCGACTACATCGACGGCGGCACGCTCGCGGACCAGCTCGGCACGCCGCTCCCGCTCGAGTACGCGATGGGGATCCTCGGACCGATCGCCGGCGCTCTCGACTACGCGCATGCGCGCGGCATCGTGCACCGCGACATCAAGCCGCAGAACGTGCTGATGACCCGCGAAGGGACGCCGGTCCTCACCGACTTCGGTCTCGCGAAGATCGTGGGACCGGGCTCGGGGATGACGCAGGCCGGATCCCTCATGGGGACCGCCGACTACATGGCGCCGGAACTCGCCGGCGGCGCCGAGGGCGCGGGACCCGCGGCGGACCAGTACGCGCTCGGGATCATCGCCTACCAGGTGCTCGTCGGCCGCCATCCGTTCCCGTCCGACAACCCGCTCTCCGCGCTCATGGCGCACGTCAACAAGCCGGTGCCGCTGCCGAGCCAGCTCGGCGTCGTGCTGCCGCCGGGTGCCGAGGCCGCGCTGATCCGCGTTCTGGCCAAGAAGCCCGAAGACCGTTTCGCGCGGGCGAGCGACTTTGTCCGGGCGCTCGCGGGGTCGCAGTACTCCGTGCCTCCGACGCCGGTGAGCGCGTTCGTCGCGCCGGGCACCAGCCCGTCGCAGCCTGCGATCATCGCGACGCCGATGGTGGCGGCGGCCTCGCCGTTCGTGTCGCCGTCCGATCTCGTCAGTCCGGTGAAGCGGGTCGAGGCGCCGCCACCGCCCTCGGTCGAGCCGAGCGTCGTCGGCCCAGCCCTCACGCCGGCCGCCCTCGCAGGCGGCGTTGCCGCGGCCGCGGTCCTCACTGCACCACGCGAGCGCGCGCCCTTCCCGTGGCGCCGCGCGATCGTGCCCGGGATCCTCGTACTGGTCCTTGCGATCCTCGCGCTGCGCGGCGGGAGCGAACGAGGCGCCGCCCTCGACCGCACGAACGCTCCCCAGCGCACCGCGCAGCAGACCGTCGTATCCACCATCGCTCCGACGGTCGCGCCCACCACCGCACCGACCGTCGCTCCGACGATCGCTCCCACCGTCGCGCCGACGGTCGCTCCATCGGTCGCGCCGAGCGTCGCTCCAACGGCCCCAGCGGTCACGGACGATCACGCCAATACTCCGGCGGCCGCGACCGCGATCACGGTCGGTCCACACAAGGGTGCGCTCGCGCCGGCCGGCGACGTCGACTTCTTCCGGATCAACGTGCCCGACAACACCGCCGTCTCCGCGGAGCTGCGCGTGGACACGCTCGTCGGTGGTGGTGTGACGATCTTCAACGCGGCGGGCGTCGAGGTGGCGGACGAGGTCGCGACCGGCGCCGATCAGGTCGCACGAGTGACGTATCTCGTGCGCGACCCCGGCGCCTACTTCATCCGGGTACGCAGCCCACGGGACGCGACCGGCACCTACACGCTGACCTATTCGTCGACGGCTCGATAGGCCGCGCGGCGCGGGCTAATGCCTTGCGGTGACCTCGGCGTGCTGCGCCTCGGCGTTGCGGATGCGGCGCGTCAGGATCGGTAGCAGCGCCAGCGCGATCTGCGGGTGGCTCTCGAGGATCCCCCGGAAGTGCCACCGCTGGATACCGAGCGCGGTCGTCGGCTCCACGGCGCGCGCGCTTGCCGAGCGCGGGAACTCGTCGAGCAGCGCCATCTCTCCGAAAACGTCACCCGGGCCGAGCGTCGCGAGCTTGATCTCTTTGCCGCCTTTGTCCTGGACGATGTCGACCTTGCCGGAGCGGATGATGAACGCGCCGACCCCGGTGTCGCCCTGGCGGACGATCTCCTGCCCGGGCTGATAGCGCTGCTCAACGGCCGCGTTCGCGATCGCGTCCAGGGACTTCTGGTCGAGGTCCTCGAACCAGGAGACTTTCTTGAGGAATTCAGTGCTGACGGGCATGACGGCGGGATGGTAATGGTCCGCGAGATACTTCGCACCTGTGCCGTTCCGGATCGAGACCGCGCGCGATATCGCCGCCTGCAGGGCCACGGTGCCGATCCAGGAAGAGGTCTGGAGCGGTGACGTCGTCGTGCCGCCGCAGCTGCTCCTGGCGGTCGCGCACAACGGCGGTTTCGTGGGGCTCGGCTATGCCGATGGTGACGAGCGGCCGGCCGGTTTCGTGTTCGGGTTCGTCGGGATCTACGACTACCACTTCCGTCACCACTCGCACATGCTCGCCGTGCGCGAGGCGCACCGCGGCAGCGGACTCGCCAAGGCGCTCAAGGAAGCGCAGCGCGATCACTGCCTCGATCAGGGCATCGAGGTCATCGGCTGGACGATGGATCCCCTCGAGGCGCGCAACGCGGCGTTCAACTTCGCGAAGCTCGGGGCGTTCACGCGCGAATACCACCGCGACTTCTACGGTCCGATGCCCGACAAGCTGAACGCTGGTCTGCCCTCGGATCGCATCTACGTCGAGTGGCCCATCGGCCACGACCGCACGTACAAGCGCCTGAAGGGCGACGATCGGCCGCCATCGCTCGAGGACGCCGAGCGGGAAGGCATCGCGTACACGCTTCGAGCCGAGGGCCAGCGTCCCGGGAAGGTCACACCCGCATCGGACGAGACGCATCTGCTCCTGGAGATACCCGCTCAGTTCCAGGAGCTGAAAGCGCGCGACGCGGACACCGCGCTCGCGTGGCGTCTCGCAGTACGTGAAGCGATCGAGCCCGCGTTCGCGCGCGGGTACGCTGCGGTCGAGTTCCTCCGTGCCGCGGACGGGCGCGGCGCGTACCTGCTCGTTCCGCAACCACGACGTGAAGGAGTGATCGACACCGATGAGGATTGAGCGCGTCGAGCTGTTCGTGCTGCGCCTTCCCCTGAAGCACGCCTACGAGACGAGCGGATCGCGCGAGACGCATCAGACGCGCGTCATCGCGCGCGTTGAGTCGGAGGGAGCCGTCGGCTGGGGCGAGAGCGTCGCGCCGGAGCTCCCCTGGTACTCGGGCGAGACGCCAAAGACGGTCTGGTACGCGCTCGACGAGATCATCATCCCCGCGCTGCTCGCGGCCGACCTCCATCAGCCGGAGGACACGGAACGCATCCTCGCGTGGATCCGCGAACACCGTATGGCGAAGGCAACGCTCGAGATGGCGATCTGGGACCTGTTCGCGAAGCGGGACGGCCGTTCGCTGTCAAAGGTGCTCGGCGGAACGCGTGATCGCATCCTGTGCGGCGTCGCCATCGGGATCCAGCCATCGATCGATGAGCTTCTCGACACGATCCGCCGGGAGCTCTCGGCCGGTTACCAGCGCGTGAAGGTGAAGATCAAACCGGGTTGGGACGGATCGGTCGCCCAGGCGATCCGCGACACGTTCCCGGACCTCCCGTTCATGCTCGACGCGAACTCCGCATACACGCTCGCAGATGCGCCGCTCTTCAAACGCATCGACGCGTACGCGCCGACGATGATCGAACAGCCGCTCGCGTATGACGACATCGTCGATCACGCCGAGCTGCAGCGCGAGATCAAGACGCCGATCTGTCTCGATGAGTCGATCCACACCGGCGACGATGCGCGCAAGGCGATCGAGCTTGGCGCGACGCGGGTCATCAACATCAAGGCCGGACGCGTCGGCGGCCTGACCTCGGCGCGGCGCATCCACGACGTCTGCCGTGAGGCCGAGGTGCCGGTGTGGTGCGGAGGGATGCTCGAGATGGGCATCGGCCGCGCGCACAACGTGCATCTCGCATCGCTGCCGAATTTCAGGCTGCCGGGCGACGTGTCGGCGTCGGAGCGTTACTTCGAGACGGAGATCATCGGCGAGCCGTTCGAGGTCGAGCCGGACGGCACCATGCGCGTTCCGACCGGTCCCGGCATCGGCGTCACGGTCCTCGAGAAGGTCATCCGGAGGCTCGCAGTGCAGACGAAGCAGTACCAGGCGACGCCGCGGGTCACCGCGGCGAAGCGGGCTGCTCGGTCCGCTGCGGCACGGCCTCGGAAGGCCACACCACGATCTCGTCGATGACCGTTCCAAAGGCGTCGACCAGGCGTCCGTAATCGCCGCGCGTCCAGAGCAGGCGCGCCGCGGCGACCGGACCGGCGACGTACACGTGCTTGCGCCCGCCGACCAGGTCGTCCGGGAGAGGGTGCGTCGCGGCGCGCACGCGCGAGCCCGAGTGGATCCGGTAGATCTCTCCCGCGCGCACGAACGACGGAGAGCCCCAGGTGTAGACCCACTCCCATTCGACCGGCTTCCCGATCTCCTCGCGCCAGAGCGCCCGCAGGTGCTGCAGCCGCCAGTTTGCGAGGTCGCTGTCCAGGGCGACCTGGACCTCGATCCATTCCGCGTTCGCGTCCTCCGTCCCGGTCGACTCGGGCGCCGGGTGGATGGTGAGGATGCGCGCTTTCAGCGCCTCGACGGGACGGAAATCAGCCACGCGTGGACAATACCCGACGGGCTAGGGAGGACGTTCAATGAGCGGGCACACTCGGGCTCTGCTGGCTGAGGCCGCGGGCTCGTTCTGGTTCATGTTCATCGGCGCGGGCGCAGTCATCGCCGACGCCAACGGGAGCGGCGGCGGCCTCATCGCGATCGCGCTCGCGCACGGCATCGCGCTCGCGGTCGCGGTCTCGGCGTTCGGTGGACTCTCCGGCGCGCACTTCAATCCCGCGGTCACATTCGCGCTCGCGATCATTGCCGGCATCCCTGGTCGCGCGTACCGACGTACGTCGTCGCGCAGCTCGCGGGCGGTCTTCTCGCCGGCTTCGCGCTCCGCGGCATATTCGACTTCGCCCTCGCGGCGATCGACAAGACGCATCTCGGGACCCCCGCGCTCGCGAACGGCGTGACCGTGCCGGTGGCCATCGGCGTCGAGGCGCTCCTGACGATCTTCCTGGTGTGGGCCGTCTATGGCACCGCGGTCTCGCCGCTGGCGCCGCGCATCGCCGGATTCGGTATCGGGCTCACGGTCGCGACCGACATCCTGATGGGCGGACCTCTTACCGGCGCCGCGATGAATCCCGCTCGCCACATCGCCACCGCGGTCCCAGCCGCATTCTTCGACAACTGGTACGTGTACTGGATCGGGCCGCTGCTTGGCGCTGCGATCGCGGCGCTGTCGATCCGCTACGTGTTCGCGCCGCCGCCGGACCTCGCGATGCCGCCTACGCCCTAGCCTCGTTCGCGACCAGCGCGAATTCCATCCGGATCTCGTCGACGATCGAGAGGACCGAGAACGTGGTCGGCGGTTCCATGCCGAAATCGGCGAACTTCCAGCTCGGAGTCGCCGTGGCCGTCGCGGTGAGCTTTCCATCCGCACGGGTGGCTTTCACGTCGAAGGTGACGGACTTCGTCACGCCGTGAAGCGTCAGGTCGCCGATCAGCTGGAAGGCGATGTCTCCCGAACGCGCCAGCGGCAGCGCCAGACCGACGGTCTTTGTCGGCGCGAGCTCCGACGTCCGGAAGCGCGTGACCTCGAGCGGGTCGCGCCTGATCGAGTCCGTGCGCTGACGGTCATCGGTCGCGACCGTCGTCATATCGAGGCTGATCTTCGAACCCGCTGCGAACGTGCCATCGGGATTGAGCGTGAAGCTGCCCTGCGCGCCGGTGATGGTGATGATCGCGTCGTTCGGCGCGGGCAGGCGCGCGAGCTGCTCGCGCACGCGGATCGTCGCCTTCGAGCTCGCATCCACGGTCCACGTGATCGCGTTGGCCTGCGGCGCTGCGGTGACGACGACGGTCGCCGCCGGTGTGGCCGTTGGTGCGTCGGTCTGGACCGGCGCCGGGGACGCGGCGCCGCCGCACGCGGCGAGAAGGACGAGCGCGAGCGCCGCGACGCGGCTAAGGACAGGTACCGTCACAAACACGCACGACTCCCGTCATCTGCGGGTGGACGCCGCAGTGATACGCGAACACACCCACCTTATCGAACACACGCGTCACGGTCTTGCCGCTGTCGATGCCGAGGTCGAACGGCCGCCCGACATCGTCCGACGTGATCGTGTGGAACTCCTTGCCCTTGTTCACAAAAGAGACCGTCGTGCCTACCGCGACGCGAACCTCTTTTGGCGCGTAGGTCCAATCGGGCTCCTTGCCGACGGGCTCGACGACCTGGACCTCGTTCGGCCGTGGCGTCGGTGTCGCGGTCGCGCCGGCGCAGGCGGCGAACGCGACCAGGCTCAGGCACGCCGCGGCGCGGAAGGTCCAGCGCAGGGTCACCATCATCCTACGTTCGCTCGGGCGCCGTGGATGTATCGCGCCAACGAAAGAGGGCGCCAAGCGGATGCTCGACGCCCTCTCTGCCTAATGCGTGCGACGTCTCGTCCGCTTAAAGGGCCTCGGCGAGGGCTATCAGCCGGGTCGCGTCAGCGTCACTGATCGACTTCCCACGCTGCGCGTCCACCTGATTGATGAACGCGCCGATCTGGCCAGCCTTGGCATTGTGATTGCCGCGAGCGTCCGACGCCGCGGCTGCCTCCAGCTTCGCACAGAGGGCATTCGCGATCCCTGCCTTCTGCACCATCGATTCGACCAGCGCGCAGAGCGCGTCCTCCGTGACCGTCAGGCCGAAGCGCGCGGCCTGGGGATCGTGGTCACTGATCTGATCGGCGAACTCGGAGTTGACGTGCACCGAGTCGAACTGGATGAGCGACGCCAGCAGGCCCGCGCTGACCTGCATGTGGTCGAGGGTCTGCGAATTGCCGTCGAAGACGTAGCTGTACCGCTCGCTCTGCGGCAGCGTTTCGATGAGCGTGGTGAGGCCGGCGGCCTCGAGAACGCTGAGTGCGGGCGAGAACTCGAAGTCATTGAGGTCGCCGATCACCGCGACCAGAGCTTCCGGATCGAGCGCGAGGATCTGCGCGACAAAGCCGGCGAGGACCTGAGCCTGCTGGATTCGCTGGACCTCACTGACCCGGACCGGCGGCTGCGGGTGGCCGAAGAGCGGCTGGTCGCCGCCCTTCGAGTTGAAGTGGTTCGCGACCACAAACAGCCGCTGCGCGTCATAGAGGAACTCGCCCGCGAGCGGCTTGCGGCTCGTGGTGAAGGCCGGGTTGGTGGGATCGACGCGGCCGGGGCTCGCGGTCAGCTGCGGGCCGCCCGGGCCGGCGACCACGCCGGTGCTGCTCGTTGAGGTTCCGCCCGGCCGATCGACGAACGACAGCCCCCGGTCGCCGCGGAAGAAGAAGGCCTGTCGGATGTTGCCGCCCGGCTCGCCGCCGTCCTGGTTGTTGACCGGATCGATCAGTCGCCACGCGTATAGCGGTCCGCCCGCGGCGACGACCGCGTCGCGAAGCATCGTGAGCGTCACCGTCGCATCGACGACGCCGTTGTTGACTGCACCGCTGTTGTCCTGGATCTCCTCGAGCGCGAGGATGTCCGGAGACCGCAGGTTGTTGACGATCAGCTGCGCCAGCGCGTTGAACTGCGCGACGCCGTCGCTGGGGTCAAGGTTTTCGACGTTGAACGTCGCCACCGCGAGCTCACCGGGACTTGCCGAAGCGGTCACCTCGCGACCGATGCCGCCCGAGGTGACAGTGCCGACCTGCGTCACCAGGAGCTTGAAGTTGCCGAAGTTGTAGTCGAGGACGCCGATGGTCGCTCCGGTGAAGGTATCGCCCGTATTCGCGGACGGCGTCGCCATCAGCACGTCGTCGATGATCACGCGCTCGGGATTGAAGTCGTTCGCGCGGATGACGATGCCGCCGCGCGCGGTGCGGATGCCCGCCCCGGACGCGACCAGAGCGATCTCGCCGAAGTTGTTGCGCGGCCCCACGGCCTGCGCGTTGTTGAGCTGCAGACGCATCGCCTCGAGGCTCTCCCAGAAGTCGATGCCGTCACTAGCCGGATCGAAGACTCCGCTCGTCTCCACGCTGCCGGCCGCGTCGTCTTCGATGACTTCGCTTGGCGGCGTGCGATCGACGCCGATCACCACGGTGGCGGGGAGCGGATTCCCGCTGGAGAAGACCGTGACGCCAACACCGGGATTAGCCAGCTCGGTCGTCGTGAGATTTGTCGTGGCAGCGCCACCTGGACGGAACTCCTGGACCGTGCCCTTGGCGCTCACGGAATCACCGACAGTCACCGGCGGTGCCGTGCTGGTGAAGACGAAGATCGCCTCCGAGGTCGCTGGATCGGCATCCGGCGCCGGGTCCTGGATGTAGAAGCCGTTTGAGGCCTTTGCTGTCACGATCCCGGGTACGTTCAGCACGAGCGTTCCTGTGAGGGCGGACCGATGGCTCGCGCCCTGGATCGTGTGGATCCGCGTGGCCGGCGCGATCGTGGCGAAGCTGAAGAGGTAGTTGGCCGCCATATTGTCTGGCGGGTCGTTCGCGTCCTGATCGGTGACCTGCGCGGCCAGCACGGTGGTCGTGCACGTTTCGCCGGCATTGAAGTCCACATCCGGATCGAGCGTGAACGTCGGAGAGGCGCCGCTCACGGTGGCCGTGTGCGCGCCACTCAACGAGCAGCTGATCGAAAACCACGTGCCCAACACGACGACGTTCTCCGAGAAGGTCACGGTGACGTTCGCGTTGAGAGCGACGGCGCCGGCGCCGTTGGCTGGAGTTGTCCCTGTGACGGCTGGCGCGGGGTCTGCGTCGCAACTACGCGTCGGCGACGCTTGGTTGCGGGGTGCCGGGGTAGCGGCCGTGAAGTCAGATGCGTTGTTGTCGGTCTCTACGCAACCCCCGCCAGACCGCAGACCGGCGGTCGTGCTCGACAGTGTCGGCGCAGCTGCGGCGCCTTCGAAGAAGTTGGCGCTCCCGTATCCGACAAGATCGACGATGGCTGCCAACGCGCTGGAGCTGCATGGCGCGCTTCCGCCGTTGCATCCCAGCGATGTAGGGCTATTGACCAGCGCCACTTTGCCCGCGCCGGCGGCCATCGCGATCGGCGTGGCGTCGACGATGTCGGCGGCCGGGAGCGGCGCGCCGACGCCAGCATTACTCGCCTCCTGGATCAGGAGGTACTGCCCTGGAGCGAGGACGCCCGACAGCTCGGTCAGCTGGGCCGAGCTCGCGCCGAAGTTGCCCGTTCCCGTCGCGCTGGCGTACTGGATCGACCAGCCCGCGAGGGAGACGGCCGTCGTGCCTCGATTGAATAGCTCGACGAAATCGTGCGTGTAGGTCGCGCCGCCGTTGCCGCCGCCCCCGTAGACCTGGGAGATCACAACGCCGGCGGAGAGCGCTGAGGCTGGAGCAGCCCCTGTCGGGAATCCGACCAACAGCAGCGCCAATGAGATCACGAGCGCGAAAAAGTGACGACCCATTCCCCACCCCTCAAACAACGCACGCGGCGACCCGCACGAGAAGAACGCGACGGAAGCAGCGTCAGACTAACGCAGACATGGAACACTCCGCGACGATGAGTCTGTGGCTGGACGGTGAAGCTTCGCTGGACTATCGGCCGCTCGAGGGCGATGTAACGGCCGACGTCGCGGTCGTTGGCGCCGGGATCGCGGGAATCGCAACGGCGTACTTCCTCGCTTCGGCGGGCGCGAGCGTGGTCGTGCTCGACGCGCGGGGCGTGGCCGACGCCGCGAGCGGGCGGAACGCGGGCTTCTTGCTGGCCGGCGTCGCGGAGAACTTCGTCGCCGCATCACGCCGCTACGGCGAAGCGAACGCACTGCGGATCTGGCGGTTCACCAAGCGCACACAGGCGCTCGCGCGCGCTCTCGTCGTGGAGCACCGCATCGCGTGCGAGCTCCGCTGGAACGGGTCCGACCAGATCGCAGGTGACGAGGATGAATGGCGCGAGATCCAGGACAGCGCGCGGCGGCTCTCGTCCGAGGGTGTTGCCGTGACCCTCGATGGCCCCGGCCGCTGCGCGACGTACGCCGACGACGGCGAGCTGCATCCGGTCCGCTGGGTCCGCGGCCTTGCCGCCGCGGCGGTGGCGAAAGGCGCGCGGATCCATGGATCGACCAGGGTCGAAAAGGTCGGAACGGGCGAGGCGCGCACAGCGGCGGGAGTTGTCCGCGCGGGTGCGGTCGTCCTGTGTACCAACGCCTACACGGCGCATCTCGCGGCAACGCGTGTGCGCCCGGTACGCGGTCAGATGCTCGCGACCGCGCCAACGGGACCGGTATTCGCGCGGCCCGCGTATGCCGACCGCGGCTATCGCTACTGGCGCCAGACCAGCGATGGCCGCGTGCTCGTGGGGGGCTGGCGCAATACGGCCGTCGACGAAGAGGTGGGCGAGGAGGAGCGGACGACGGATGCGATCCAAAAGCAGCTGGACGCCTTCCTGAACGAGCACGCGGTCAAAGCCGCGGTGACACACCGCTGGGCCGGCACGATGGGGTTCTCACATGACGCCCTCCCGTACGTCGGGCGCATCGCGCCGAGCGTGTTCGTATGCGGCGGTTTCACCGGACACGGGATGGCGTTCGGCCCCGCGTCGGCCGAGATGGTCGCCGCGCTCGTCCGAGGCAGCACACATCCAGACGCCGACCTCTTCGATCCATTGCGCTGACGCCGTGCCGGACCGCTGATCCTCGTCGGACACACGCGGTGCGTTCCGTCCGTGGACCGGACGTAGTTATCCCGATAGAGGCCGCGGGCCTCGGCGCAAGAGGAAGGAAACCCGTGCACGCTTCGGCCATCCCGTCGATCGGAGACATCGGCGGGCTGCTCGCTTACGTATTCGGCAATCCCTACCTGTTCATCAGCTCGACGACGGTCATGACGAGCGGCCT